>NZ_LR733645.1:0-24050 GCF_902506275.1 Exiguobacterium sp. 8A
TTACAACTGCGAACGCGGTCAATGAAATCTAAAAAAAATGACCCCGGAACAATATCGGGACCATCTGATCGCAGCATAGAAAACGTGGACTTTTTATTAAACTGTCCATTTTACGGGGCTCAGTTCAGAATTTTAGAATGCAATCCACTTTTTACATATTTACTTTGTTAAATTCGGCGAAGGTCAACTTTATATTTCTTTCACACATGGAGAATGCTCCGTACGGTTCGCGTGTTATCCACTTTTATGTTGGCCATGAGTGATAAGGAAGCCGAACGTGTCACGACTGTCTTACTCGGACCCCTGTTCAACATCCGTTCCGTGCGCCAGACCGTGAGGAAGGTTCAGACGAACCTCGCCTATCGCTGGTTCCTCGGTCTCGGCATCGATGAGAAGGTTCCCGACCATTCGACGATCAGCCAGGCCTACCGCCGACGCTTCCAGGGGAACGACGTGTTCCAACAAATCTTCGAGGAAATCGTCCGACAGGCGGAATCTCACGGTCTCGTCTCCGGGCGCATCCTGATCACGGATTCCACGCACATCCGGGCGAACGCGAAAAAAGAACTGAAACCGGCATCTGAGAAGAGGGAGCGCCGGCTCGTCAAGGTGAGCCGGACCGACCCGGATGCGGGATACATGTATCGTGACCAGAAGCCGGAAGGCTTTTTCTGGCTGGCGCATCGGACGGTCGACGCCAAGCACAATTTCATCGTCGATGTACACGTCACACCCGGGAACGTCTCGGACAGCACCGTCTATCTCAATCGGCTCGACCATGTCCTCGAACGTTTCCATTTCCCGCTCGAGGCGGTCGCACCCGATGCAGGCTACTTCACGACCGGGATCGCGAAGGCGCTCGTCGAACGGGGCATCTTCGGGGTCATCGCCCGGAGGCGTTTCGGTGAGAAGAAGGGGATGTTCCGCAAGACCCGGTACACGTACCTCCCCTAGGGAGATGCGTATCTCTGTCCGGCGCGACAGCGCCTCACCTATCAGACGACGGACCGCCACGGCTATCACCATTACGTCTCCGACCCCTCCACCCCTCCATCTGTCAGAACTGCCCTCTCCTCGAGAAGTGCACGTCCGGCCGGACGCACCGAAGGGACATCACACGCCACGTCGATGAACATTACCGCGAGCAGGTGAATGAGAACCGCCTGTCCGCGTCTGGGAAATCCCTCTACCGACTGCGGCCGCAGACCGTCGAGCGCTCGTTCGCCGATGAGAAAGAGCTCCACGGGCTCCGTTTCACCTTCTACAGGGGGACCGCGAAGGTCCAACACGCCAATCTGGTGGCAGCCACCGCACAAAACATGAAGAAGCTGGCCAACCTGTTGGCCAGAAAGGACCGTCTACATAACATTTCTTCAATCTTTTGTCGGGCAGAACGCCTCAAGCTCGTTGAACATAAAAAAAGACGAACCAAAGCGCTATATGCGATTTGGTTCGTCAACAGCCTGTGTTCGATTAATCGTATTATTAAAAATCTAAATCTCAATTGTCGAATGAAATCATTCGCCTCAAGAGGAGCATGATGAACATAACTAGATGCTCTCACAAAAGAATCTGTAGAACTCTTGTGAAACTAGTGTAATCCAAAGAGCCTAGTTATCACACTTAACCTTATTCAGCCAGCGAATTGTAATTTTAACGAAGCTCACCTAACACCAACATTCAGCGATTGCTTCCATCATGCTCACATATTAAACTTCGCAGAAAGCAATTACCTCATCACGTGTGTATAGCCAAACTACTAAAACTTAACTGACAAAGATTTACACTTATCCTCACACTTTCGTGAACATTTGTATTACAAAACACATCGAGGTTGTTCGTGCACATATGATGTAATAACCCTGTCTAACTTTCAGGAACCTTTTGAACATAACATCGTGAGATTTTTAGATGCTCTCAAAATTAGACACAAATATCATCTGGGAAAGTTTACAAAACCTACAATCTATAATTCTTATTAAAAGAATAAAATCTCAAAAATAGTCTTCATCCAACACCATTTTTGAACATATTAGTCCTTATAAAAATGGTTATAATGAAGCTATAGAAAAATATACTCATCAAAATAAACTTTACAGCGAGGTAGAAATAATGAAATTTATCGACTCTATTTTTCTTGATAACAGGCGCCAGTTCAATACTCCCCCTATCAGCTTTGTCATTAAAGAATTAATAATTAGAGTTCTCAAAATCATATCTCTGGAAGGTGCTTATAAACTTAATTCTCCAAACGGACCATACATATGAAAAAAAAGCATAGTTTTTTTATATCAAGAACACTATTTTTCTTTTTACTCTTCGTTTTTCTTATATTTATATGGAAGTGGTTTTTAGTTTAACGATTCTTTAAGTGAACTACTCGTCACTTGTTCGCTTCGCAAATTGAAAGGGTAGATTCTTAGGAAAACCGTACTTTTATTAGCCACGATTATTGACCAAGCTCGTCGGGTAGTTCCTACCCTGAAGGATTGTCAGTCGACCGACATCAATAAGTTGATGCTCGCGTTGATATCTCGTTCATGATGAACGTCACAAGTACAGGTCCATTCTAGGACATCCATCTATTCTTCTTGCCAAAAGAAGAATAGATCTGCGTAGATGCGTACCATTGATCCGCATTGATGAGCGTCCGTGCGTAGAACTTACATTTGTATCCTAACTGTCTAACAAACTCATACCAACTTATGTCTCCGCGACGAGGTGGGAATTCTGAAGAAAGACTGAATGCTTATTTGTATCCATTTTCATTGATGTATCAGTCCTTTTGACTGATTGTGTCAAACACATACAATTTTGCCAAGACGGGGGATTCATCCCCCCTACGTCAGGATGCGCCCCGAGAGTCTTAGAGGAGGGAAAATTCTCACCTTCTCTTGTTATTTTTTAAGAAAGGTGTTCGATTTAATGATGAAATTCAATTCTACATTAAATACCTACCGAGTATTCATGATTCTTTTTGTTGTAGCAATTCATGTCATTGCAGTCCCCTACGAAAAACATCTCGACATCTACCAAAGTTTTTCTATTATACGGGGAGTTTTCGACCTTGCCGTCCCCCTCTTCTTTTCTTTTATTGGATACTTACTAATGGATCGTGTTTATAAAAAAGGAGGGGTTTCAACTAGTCAAGGTCTCGATATTTTTAACAGGTCTATATTAATTTCGTCTACATGGATTCTTCTTAAAAAATACATAAAATATTATATATTAACCTCTATATTATACATTGGATTAGAATATATTATTGTTTACACAGATAAGTTATACTTAGGAGGCAATCCATTAGCCGATTTCATAAACAATCAAATTACAATAGAAAAATTTTTCAATGGTACTATCGGGAGCATCCACCTTTGGTTTCTTGCATCAGCAATCTACAGTCTATCACTAATTTTGCTGGTCTTTTTTATCAACGGTGGCATTATTGGAATTGTTCTACTAGGATCAATCTCATTTACGTTTACATATATCTATCCTCTTCAAATTATATTAGAAATCAATCGCTTGATCCCTATAGGCGGTATTACTTTCCCTCTAATTTGTATCGCTCTAGGTATTTTTATTAGATGCATAAATACTAAGCCTCGTAATATGTACTTGTGGATTAGTACAATCCCTCTTTTAATTTACGTCTATTTCAACTATTTTAAACCGGAACAGTCAAATAAAGTTTGGTTATTACTATTTTGCCTTTTTTCACTACTTTATATACATAATCAATCTTCAAAAGAAAAGTTTAGCTATGCAGGACGATTAGTGAAAGACTACGGATTATATATATACCTTTTTCATCTTCTATTTTTGCGGTTATATAACAAAATTGATCAGTATAGTTTAGTACGATATGGACAAGAAGTTATTAATTATACGTCTTATCTTTACTTGATGTTCATGTTTTTTGTTTCTTTATTCGGATCTATGTTACTCGTCTACGCTTTTCGAGGCTTTAAACCAAACTATTCTTCATGGAGAACTTTTCTGATTCCACTGCTATTATTACCTGTTCTTTACATATGGACACAAGGAACGGAGTACAGCCAAATCATCAGACCCTCTATAACCGATGTGAAACCCTATTACTATGGTTCTTATTATGTAAAGGGAAGGGTAAATGAGAACACTCAGAATATTACACTAACTGCTGATGACTCATCAGTTTTTTATGGTGAAATAAAAAATGAGGAGTTTCGAATTCGAGTTCCTGAAAATATGCGTTCCTTCAAGTTGGAAGCATTTGGGGAAAAAGAAGGAGATATCGATTCGGTAGAGCAGAAAGCGATTACATGGGAAAAAGGGAAAATCATTGAATTCAGCTCCGATGAAAAAGGATATCTTAATGGTAGCGTGTCTCAGGGTGTCCTCTACATCGCGATAGAGTATCCGAAAAACACTTTATTTAGGAAAGTGACGGTCAAAAATAGTCACTTTAAAATTTATGTTGGCGACATCCCTTTGAATAAATCATACACAGCAATTCCGATTGGTTTGGAAGGGAAACACGGTAGAAAAAAGTCTATAGAATCCATTGTATTCCACCAATAACGAACTGCCCTTTCCCTAGTTACTGAACAAATCGTTTTATTAAGACCAAGCTAAAATATGATAGTTTCTCAGAACATAAAGTGAATTACTATCAAAAATCAAAGTTGAATTAGCAAACCTTTACTTGAATAAATTATCTCCGGTGAAGAACGAACCTTAAAGTTTAAACTTCGTTTCTAACTGACTCAAGAATAAGACATTTTTTGAGAGCAATACTAATTGTTTGTACTTACGTATTTCTTAAAGAAGTGCATTTTGTAGAACGGAGCGAGTAGGAAGTTTGAATAAGCAAATAGACAATCTAGAAGATTTAGACACAGTACTCTAAACCATCGCTTGTCAAATGACAGCTTCATCCCTTAAACCGAAGAGCTGAGAAGCTGTCTAGTCGTATACTTCGTCAATACCTCATTTATTTTCAGTTCACACCTCATAAAATTTCTTTTTATAGAAAGTTTCATGTCGATGTAGATAAATTTTTCAAATGGCTTAGTTCGAAAAAACAATTACTCAATTGTTTAATCATTTCACCTATCTTATGTATCTTTATGTGATGATGCCCTGTCAGGATTCAGCTCAAGCTAGCTAGTTTGATGAATATTGAATATAGTTGCTTCCCTGATCTGAATGAATAGATTCAAGATAACAATTCGGAAGCATCCAAAAAGGCGAATGATGAACTGCCCCATAAAAGTTGGATTTTTATTTCCAACTTTTATGGGGGAGTTCACTTCGGGGGTGTTTTTGTATGAGTAAAAAATGTATATTCAAGTGAAGTCAATAGGCAGTGGTGAGATGAGATGGTATCGGTCCTGATTCCGCTAGTGAAAATGTCAAGAGAGAACGTCAACTACCTCACTTGAGGAGGAAGTATACTGTCACGACGAAAATATCTCTCGACGATTATCGTCCTCAACAATGAGATCGTTGCCTATAAGTTATACAAGCATCAATAGACACCACTCGTCATCGATGCGTTAAAGGAGACATTAGAGAACTGGAACAACCCCAAATGGTCATCATTCATTCAGACTAACTAAGGAAATGTCTATACCTCGTATGCCTCTCAAGATTTCGTCAAGAGGAACTATCTGACGAGTAGTATGTCTCGAAGAGGTAACTATTGGGACAATGCGATGATCGAATCATTTCATTCGAGCTTGAAGTCTGAGGACTTCCAGTACGTCAAATTCAACTCGTTAAGCGACCATGAAATGCGTGAGCGGATAAATAATTCCTTACCTTACTACAACGAAAAACGTATCAAAGAAAGATTAGGCTACCTCACACCGATAAAATATGGTATGAGGTAGCCTAATCAAGGTGTTTTATTAATGTCTCATATAACTAGGTCAGTTTAGACCCAGGGAGTTTTTAGTCGTCTGACAATTTATTGTTTAACTTTTTTAGTTCAGTTCATGAGACACTTTTTACAAGTATCCATCATTCTGACGTCGAGTTTTTAAATATATACAATTCAGGTGATATAAAATTTCGGTACACCTCTGATAAATCCTATTCGATGACCACACCAAAATGCTCAACTACTATCTTAATTCGGAAATTTAAATTGTCGTTTGAGGTTATCCCAAATAATTTCTCGACTTACATAATTGAGAAGTTAAATTATTTTTAGAAAGTTGATAATGGCGCTGGTTTAGCAAAGAAGTAACCTTGTAATACAACTTCAGGATATTTTTTCATAAAGCTCATATGTGCTTCAGTTTCAATACCTTCTACCACGATTTTGTAGTCTAAACTTAAAAACAGTTGAATAATTTGATCTAATTCATTTTTTTCATGTGAAATATAATAATTAAACAACTCACGCGAAATTTTCACTTCATCGAATGGTAGATAGAACAACCTTAAAAAATGTGAATGATCAGTTCCGAAATCGTCTAAAGAAAATTTAATACCTACTGATTTCAGTTTCTTCATAGACTCTCTTAATTTACTCCATGATTTATATTTTGGAAAGTGTTGTTCAGTTATCTCAAAAGTAATAAATGATAGGTTGAATCGATTCGCCAAGTTCATTACTTTAAATATAAAAGAAGAATTCATCAAAGTATTCATATCAACATTAATTGAACAAGGAACTCCTTGATTAATAGAAAATTCTAACGACTTTTCTACCAATAAGAATGTCAATGTATCCAGTTCTTCTTGCGTCATTTCTTTAATAATTTCTATAGGACTCAATTTATTTTCTAATTTGTTTGATCGAATTAATAATTCGGCACCACACATCGTGTGCATTAGAGAATCATACTGTGTCTGGACATATGTTGATATTTCAGATAAAGGATATCCACACAAACTTGTAACCTCCTGATTGATAACTTTAAATTAATATAAATTAATTTAAAGTTATCAATCTCCAAAAACGAATCAAGTTACATACTTTTTTTGAAAAAAGGAAAACTATTGCGGTCAGAGCTATTAAGTTTCTTTAACCTCAATTAATTTACAGCCTCTCTAAATTAATTGTTCGTGAGGAGGAAAACATAATAAATTAAAATTCAGAATTTCTAGTCAAACAAGAAATAATATAGCAATTCTCATCAATATTGATGATGCCATCCCATTGCAGTGTTCTAAAAAGAAGATAAACTGTCAATACAAATTGAAAAGTGTTAAGAAACAGTTAGACGGCTTGAACTATAATTTGAAAGGATTCAAGTCGTCCCAGCGAAAACTTATTATAAATTAACGAAGAACATTAGAAGATATAGAACGCTCCATGATTAGGCATTCATTCTCAGCTATCTTACTTAATACATACTAAATCATACTCAACATGTTTTTTGGCCTCTCCCCATCAATCATTTGTCTTATTATATGAGATTGAACAGTTATGAAATAGCTATAATTGTACCAAAACTATTCTCTATTATGAAAGAAAGTAGAGACAGGAGTAGACTAATCCAGCGATATGAAATATCTTTCTCACGATTCTTGTACATCTCCCTTTAATGAGAGCAGACATTTTAATTTTTCTCAAATCTGTTTTTCCACTGCTGTAAATTAAGTAAGTTGTTACCCGTTTGTAGACCTCCTGAGCTCAAAGTGATTTTAATTTGACGTAATGACTTCACAATTTTACCACTACGTTGTCGTTCCCCTTTCGGGATATCCCTGATTCTCTAACACTATCTTTAACGTATTTTTGATGAGAGCATCTTTTAGAAATTGTGTAGTTTAATTCGGTACTAGAGATGTTACTATCTCATGATTCTCTAGACAATATTTCAATCGACTATCAGCAAATGAATATCTCTTCTAGCTTTAGAGGTGTTCACCCCTTCGTATATCAACAATAATAAGTTGAACTTCGCACACCTAACACCTTCAAGCTAGTCGTGATCATACATTTTTTTTAATCTCACCATGCTGCGAAAGGGTTCTTTCAACTCTCTCTCAATTTTAATGCCTTATTTAAGATTTTATTTTACATCTTCAGATAAAAAATCATCGTTTTTTTTCGTGTCATCCTCACTCGTAGCGTTAAGACTTTGTTGGTAGATATATTGTTCAAAAACGTCTAGTCGAACCCATAGAAGTTGGTTGATGCTATTCACGTATCGATTTGAGATTTTCTTTGACCTCTGTGCTTCTCCATGATTTTTCTCACTTTTAATCTTAGCAAAAAACTTCCTATGAAATTCACATTGTTATATCCAACTTAATTAAGGAGAAGTTCAGTCTTATATTATCTCAATAATTTAAAGTACCAAGTGAAAGAAATGATTGTATTAATTTTTTCTTGGTTATTTGAAACAAAATATTAATCCCATCCTGAAAAAAATAGAGTTTCAAAAAATAAACGGTAGTACATTCATTTTTCGAAATTTTATTTTAACAAATTGCAGTATACTAGGCATTGTTACAGACCTAAGGGAGAAAAGAACGATTATGAGTTTATTTTTGAAAATATTCGAATATGATGGAACTTTAATAATTTCAGAAATAGAAATTAACGAAGTTACTTTAAGAAAAAGTGCAGAAAACAAACTTTATGCTGGAGAATTAATTTTGATTGAAGGAAAGCATCGTCAAATAGAATCGACCAGTAAAGTCATTCTTGATTCGCATAATAAGAAATGGATGATGATTCGATTAAAAAAACACTCATACATAAATTTTTATGAATCAATAGATTAGATTTTTGATTATTTCAAAGGAGAAATGATTAGCATGAATATGTATATCACAGTATATGATTATGAAGGAAAACAAATTATTGACAAAATCAATGCAAAAGAATTATTTACTAACTGTAATTATAGATTAGATGGCACGCCCATCATCAATTACTTAAGCTCACTCAAAATACACGATAAATATTACAGGGTTTACGGCGTAGGAGGAACAATAATTTCTGACAATAATGAACGTTGGGGCATGGTAATTGTTAAAAAATTGTAATCGGTTTTAATTAACATTGACTCTCAACAACTTAAATCACTACCTAAAGTTCTATTTTTTTGTAAACGATAATTTATCAAATTGAACGTCGTAACGCACATATTCGATTTCTCTGTTCCGAGTCGACGAGCTTTTACGTTTACCCTTCTGGTGAAGCACGGTCACATCGATTTTATCTATGTGGAGGCTGTTATTCTGCTCCGAAGACCAGGGAGTTCAGATTGTCCGGTGCTGCAGTTAGCTCTTTCCTTCTCATAGCCCTTTATATCTATCCTGTTTCATAAACGGGATCTTTTTGTTTTTCTGCGAGATGATTGAGTTCCAAATCGCTCTCGATGTTCACGCTTTCTGTTGTTTGTTTCTCCGCCTGAATGTGTGCTACTGTGACTTCACTTTACAAGAAGAAAGTGCCATATTTTTTGTATTCCCGCTAAAGTCGTGCACTTAATTTTATAATTCATCACTAATATATATACCTATAAACATTCGATTAGAAATTTACTCATTGACATCTAAAATGAAAATTTAATCATAGTTTATAGAAGAAATACAAAATATATCAATCTATTTCGTATTTCTTTAAATAGTCTTGCAAAGCTTCCATAATAATTTGTTCTTCCTTCATTTTTTTTTTAGCTGCAATCTCTTGGAGGTTTATATATAAAGGTTCCATTAAATCAGAGAAAAAAATCTCTAATTTCTTTGCTTTACTCTGTTTTTTTATTACTTGCACTTCTTTATTATTTCTACTGATTAATCGACGCTTCACCTCTCGAAGTTCTTCTCGAGTCATTTCATACACCGTCTTACTTCCATTTTCTGTTGAATATTTCTTATTTTCTAGAAGTGCTGACTTTGGATTTTCTGGCCAAGATAAAAGTTCTGCAAGTTTTGTCGCACTGAAGTTTTGCTCTATAGTTTTCTCCAGAATGTTTGGTCCGAATATATTCCAAAACGAAACAAATCGATTGACTTGGGCGTGCGACATTCCAATCTTGTTCAGAAAATCTTTCCAGGTTCCTTGTTCTTTTTGGAACTCTCTTTTTGTTTCCGGGTCACGGAATAAGTTGTTTGCATGAGCAAGTATACGACATTTTTCAACAAAACTAGTCGCTTGAATAGCATCAATATGATTGTAGTATTGAACAATATCATCCATATCCTCAGGCAACTGTTTTGTAATAATACGCGACAATCCTGTCGCTGGAAGAGATTGATAGGGATTCGATACAATCGTAGTCACAGAGAACTCTTTCACAGCTTCAACTTGTTCTATACGGCTATCTGTTGTTTGCTGATTCTGATTCACTGGAAGGTTGGCACTGAATGTTGAAATTTTAGGTGTATGTTTCTTTCGGTTGTGACTCATAACGATAGGACCTCCTGAGCAAGTTGTAGATAGGCATTAGTTGCTGGACTCTTATGGTCAATAACGGGTCGAGAATCTCGTTGTAGTGTTTGAACTTTTACTGCGTAAGGGATTGTCGTTAACACTGGAATCCTGACTTCTTTCCCAAATTCTCCGAGTTCTTTAACTGTCGTAACATCACCCTTCGAGCGTGCGCTTACCATCGTCGGAATGAATGCTGCAATATGGATGTCTTCTCTGAAGCGTTTCATCTCTTCAAGTTCTTCTGGTACAGAGTAGACCGCGTCCATTGAGAATTTCTGCATCTGCACAGGCATCACAATCCGATCTTGGGCAACTAGTGCGCAGCGCGCATATGGGTTGAGGGCTGAAGTCGATCCTGGACAGTCGATTAGACAAATATCAAACAACTCATCGATTTTAGCAAGTTCTTCACTGAGACGATACTCATAACCGATTTGGCTTGTCAGGTCAGTCGGTGAAGCCGAGCGTCTAGTTGGTATGAGATAAATAGTCCCCATCTCATACTGACATGTCACAATGACTTGTTCGATTGGAGTGTAGAATGGGTCATTCTCTTCCAGTAAGCAATCTAATAATACTTTTCCTTCATAGTCGTTAGTTAGACCTAATCCGTTTGTAGAAGAAGCCTGGTCGTCCGCATCGATGACGAGGACACGTAATCCGTCACGTGCATAGGCATGAGCCAAATTGATGGTCGTCGTCGATTTACCGACCCCACCCTTTCGATTGTACAGTGCGATTTTCTTCATGATTCGTCTCCTCGCTTCTCGTAAATGATGTTGTCGTTTACGGTCCGCTCAATGATTTCCGTCAGTAGCTCACTCACACTCCTATTCTGAGCATGCGCATACTGTTGAAATTGATTGGACAGGTCGGACGGGATTCGTGCTGAAAGAACGGCAGATAGTCTCTTTGTTTTCTGAAACGGGCTGACTTTGACCTGTTGTACGGCTTCACGGCTTTTACGGGCCTCGCGTATCTGTTTGACTGTCAACTCGTCAACGCTTCGCGACTCTCCGTCAATATAGAGTCCTTGTTCAACGACTTCCTCGACATTGTCGAGATACATCAGTTCAAACAGTTTAGAAGCCGGTAGGCTCGCAAGTGATGCTTCAAGTCGATGTAACGTCTCATAGGCTTTGATATACCGGGATGCAAGAGAACTCGACATCGATACAGCTTCAAGGAACCCGATCCATTCTTTTTTGTCATGCATCTCGGAACGAGCGATGACGAGACGTTTCCCGATTTCAAATACAGAAATCGTTTGAACTCTTGAGAGCTCATTGATCTCATGAACGAGGTCCTCCACGTCTTTTGATACCGGAAGTTTTTGGACGAGTGAGCTTATATTCGTTAGTCCGCTCTGATAAGGATGCTGTTTACTTGGTTTGATTTTATGAATGTTTCGATTACGTGCTTTCATGATAATTCACCTGCTTGTTCGACGACTTGTTTGGCCAATAGTTGAAATGGTTCAGCAAGCATCTTCGATTCCTTGGAGCGGTATTGGATGACACTCTTTCCACTTTCGGCAGCTTTCTCAATGAAGGTAGATCGCTTGATTATCGGAAGAATCTCTAATCCTTCCTCCTTTGCGATTGCTTTCATTGCTTCATAGTACTCTTTATCTGCTTTTAAAGAAGCATCCATGGCGACAGGTAGAATGCCTGTAATAACGAGATCTGAATTATAGAACTTTTTCACTTTTTGCACAGTTCGAATTGTACTCGCAAGCTGATCGAAAACGAGTTTTTTAGGCATGAACGGGATGACTGTCATATTTGAAGTCGAAAGTACGATTTTTGAAAGTTCGTTGATTGACGGGACCGAATCTAAGATGATCCAATCAAACTCATCCTCTAGTGGTGCAATCATATCTTTTAATAGAAAGAGCTTATCTTGTTCTGAGATCAGATTGATCAACCGGGCATTTCGTTCATTCGAAGGGAGGAGACTCACATGATACGTTTCGTCGTCAAACAAGACTTCTTTGATATCGAGATTACGTGTATGCACATCAAACATTGTCATGTACTTGATTGTGTCGGATTCTTTTAACATCAGCTTACTGAGTGAGCCTTGAGGATCTAAATCAATAATCAGGACTCGTTGCCCCAGCTCGCCCAATGTGTAAGCCATATTCAATGAACAGGTCGTTTTGCCTGATCCACCTTTCGATATGTAAAACGTGAGTATGTTCATCTTCTCTCCCCTTTCCCTCTCATATCATGTCATAATCTCGTTTTTCTTACAACATAAAAACAGTAAAGACGTCAATATATTTTGATTAAAAATGTATACAATCAAATTTTATTTTTGTATACGTATAATCACCTGTAAACGTTCACCGTATACATTTCGACATCGAAATGTATACGGTGAACGTTTGAAATACTAATGACTTTATATGACGGTGATGTCACAAAGCTAAGTTGGACTCTTAGATCGATTAATAGTGAAAATGCGTTATACATCTGTATCTTACTTAAATAATAATAGAAGAAGATATAAAACCGTATTCTTCTGAATTAATAAAATATAAATAAATTATAGAGAGTTAAATAAAGATTAATAGAATTAGAAAAAGAAGACGGTCTCTAAAGCTAGTCATATCAACCCTTCCGACAGGATAAGTAAAAAGAGAAACTTCAAAAAGAGTATCATTTCTTTCACTATGACTCTTTTTTTTTCAAAAATGATTTGGAATTTCAATAAAAAAAGATGATTTACTTCGTATAAAACTTGATTCTTTAGTTAATTAATTTGATTTTTTTCCTAAAAAAAAAATAGGACACTTGATGTGCAGTGGTGACTTAAAATGAGTGTTAATCAGACAGAAATCCCTCCAAGAATAAGACGTTTTCATATCTTTTTCAAAAAAAAACATGACAAATAGACCATCATGCGATAGCCATTTTTACCTGAGTCGCTTTTAGTTGTTGATGGAGGTAGATAATCGGCTCTTCAAAGAACAGCTTATGGGCGCTCGAGTGCACCAAATCCTCACGGTGATGAATGAATGCTTGCTTCACCTCTTCGATGACCTGTTTGAATGTTTCGGCCCCGAATGTATCGCTTATCGAGAAAAGCGAATCGCGGCTGACCTTGAGTGCGTCAAAGTCGAAGAACTCCCCTGCCCGCTTACGCAATTCGAACCAAAGGAGTTGAACTTCAGAGCGCTCTTTCTCTTTGATCTGCTTACTATCTTGTGCAGCGGATAGGTGGACTTCAAGTAAGAGTGGTCGCGTCACGTCTTGGACCCGTTTCTTAAGAGAAACGTTCTGTTTGACTATATTCAAAAAGCGCTTGCTATCTTCGACAAGAGAGACTTGAAGGAACTGGAGACCGGACATCATCTTTTGGATGGCGAGCTTATGGCCGCAGTATTTAGGCAGAAAACCCTTGATTTCATCATAAGTCAGAATCGCATGCTCGTTTGATTGGACGTATACGTCTTTCTCAACTTGAACAAGTGTCCGTAGCGCGAGTCGTAATGTATTCACGTTATCGAGCGCAATCAGTTCTGACAAAAGACCGTGCCAAATAGACGTATACCCGGTCTTCGAACCTACTGAGGTACCGTCTACAAACAGATCCCGATAGTTTTCAAGGTAATCTGTCAAGTGGATTGAGATTACGCCCGGGAAGTGACGCACGACCGTCATAAGACCATTCTCTTCGAACATCTTCAAGTTGTTATGCAAGGAACGGACAGAAGTGCATGCAAGATCCGCGACCATATGATCTTCGATGAACTCAATATTCCCTTGATCATCAGCGTAAGCGAGGATAGAGAGGATATGACGTATTCGAGATTTAGTCCATCTAAATGCAGTGAAACAGGCTGGAATGTTATAGAAATGTTGCTCATAGTGATAGTAATTAGCACGTTTCGTCCAACGTGTTAATCCGCTCATCGCAATCAGTACCTTGTTTGCAATCAAAATATGTCGATTCATCTCCATAATTTTCACTACTCCTCTCCTATTCTTATATATTCTAACTTTAGTATTATGTTCTTTTCAGATGGTGTCAAAGTGTGTTTTTGGTACGGCATTTTGTTGCATAAAAACGAAATTCATTGATGTTGAGCCATTTCAGAGGGGGAAAAATATGCAATTACAGTACGGTGTTTTGTTACCAAATTTGTCCCGAACGCGTCATATGGCTATTTTTTCTCCAAAAGGAGTAGAAATTTTTAAATGTAAAAAGTACATAGTGCAATTACAGTACGGTGTTTTGTTACCAAAAATGAAAGAGTACAATTACAGTACGGTATTTTGTTGCAAAAAATCGAGAAAGTGCAATTACAGTACGGTGTTTTGTTACCAAAAATAAAAACTGCACTGTTAAAATAAAATTAGGAATCAAGTACCACCAGACGAAAATGTAATTACAGTACGGTGTTTTGTTGCCAAAAACGATAAAATGTAATTACAGTACGGTGTTTTGTTACCAAAACGAAGGAGTGCAATTACAGTACGGTGTTTTGTTACCAATATCTACTCTTTCTATAAAATTTTAAATCTTCACCGTGAAGATTCATGTGAAACATACTGAATATGTTTCTTTACATATAATTTGAAACATATCTCGTCAATTACTTTCTATTCTTGAACTCAGATTTTAATGTAACGTTTTAATTCTCGAGGAAAGTGATTTGCTCTCGAAGTTTCGCGCTTTACTCGTTTTTTTTGATCTTGCCTTTCTTTTGGCTTGACGACTAATTTTACGTGCCTCTCCCGTTCGTATGTGGATTGTTATCTGAAAACCATTCCAGAAAAGAAAAGTTTGTACTTAAGGAAAGCATTTCTCAAGAAATGTCCTTTGCAGGATTTCCATGCGGTTTACGCTGTATGCTTTCTCCATCATTAAAATTCTATCGTTACTCATCGAACCGCGCTCAGTCGGGTTAATTTTGAGTGGCTACGCAAATTTGACAAAAAAATGCCCCAAAAAAGTTGAGGGAGAAATTCAACTTTTATGGGGCATTTCAGAATTCGGCTTTTTCACTCATTTAGGTTTCAGAAAAGGAGAAATGGGTGTCAATTCTGGGGACAATTATAATTATTTTCTTTCTCAACAAGTTGAAATTTATGGCTAAAAGATTATAAATTCAGAATTGACTTTGCTGCAATTAGAGAATAAAGGTAGTAGGATGTTCAGGTAACTCCCATGATTCAAGCGGATAAAAATGAAAGAAGTAATAATCGCCAGAGCGGTACCAGTCTTTTAATATGAAATCGTGTTTCTTTATTCTATCCAAATTTACCTCAAGTTCTTTCAAATTATCTGCTTTCCTGACCTTGTTAAAGCGAATTGAATAGGTAAATTGACGCCAATGCCGTCGGATGGGTTGCTGCTCGCCAGCCTGTATGGAACTCATACGTTCTTTCTGAAGAACAAATGCCAAATGGTAGGCGAAGCTACCTTTTAATTGTTCGATCTGTTTCCCGTATATACTGACGATTTGTTGTTTTAATAAGTCATCGTAAATTTCTTCGCTCAATGTGACAATGACTTGGCTCTCTGCGAGAGTCGTCGAATTTTTAATGGTCACGGAGGAGAATAAGCCACGAATGAAAAAATCTCCCTCCTCATTGTGTCCTGCGATCCGATAGTAACCTAGCTTCATAAGACGTTGTGTTGTCAAATCATAACTCTTCCCACTATTGTTCGCATATAGCTTGTTGACGAGTTGTGAAAGCGGAAAGATAATTTGGCGACTAGTTTGGAAGCTCATATCTCGATACGATAGAATCTCAGTGAAAGCCTCAAAGTCTTTAGAGTCTAGATCCGGTACTTTTCCATCTAGTTCTTGAATAAACTCTTTACTAACAAGGACGGAAAGATGATCTGGAAGTCCTTTTTTATATTTAGGGATGATGGTGTCGTAATTTCGTAACTCCAAATTCAACCTAGAGGTTTCACCCAATTTTTCGTCTAATAAGTTAGTTTGGTTCTTCATTCGATCTGATATACCAAAAAAAGGCGTATCAACTGCAATGGTCGGTGAATGATAAGCGATGGGTTGATTAATATTAACATTATTAGCTATTTCCCAAAGAAGCATAAGTACATCCGTTTTGAGTGATTTTTTCTTTTGATTATCTGTTTTTTGAGACCAATAAGGATATGTATGAATTAGAAGATTTGGATTCTGCGCCCATTCCTCTAATTCATTAATGCAAAGTTGCATGTACTCCTCGACTGTTTTCACGTGAAACTCTTTGAGAAGGCCTTCTTGCCCGACTAAATTGTAATAGGTGGTTATCATATCAAACTGTGCACGGAGTTCTTTTTTAGGACCTCTATTTTCTCGGTAATTTCGAACTGCAGCATTAGTCCATCGGCGCTTTAATTTGTTGAAGGAGTGATAACGTATTTTCTTGTATGAAGAGTCCATATTTTTGAATTGATAGTAGTTTTGATAAAGTGTCGCTACAAAATCAGTTAAGTTGTGAACAGATGCATTTCGAAGAAAATCTTCCATTCGATTCTTTCGAATAGCTGAAACTGTTTGAGAGACAATGACTTCTTTCAAACGGTTATTTGAGGCCGAATAGGTTTCCATGTGAGACTCACCTCATTCTATTTAAAATAATATCATAATCATACTATACCATAGAACGATTATGATATTATTATTTCACTTACCGTAAATCAAAGTGTGCGCCGGCGCACACTTTGATTTGTAGAAGTTTGACACCGTGTAGCGAGATAGGCGACATCATGAATAACATTTGTCTGCTTAGGAGCGGATGGACGTGATTCGAAAAAGCAGGGAATCCAATGAATCTGGAGGGAGAACGAGACCATTCAAAGAAAAAACAGCAATCGAATGTGTTCATCCACCGTAGTCGTCGACATTGAAGAAGTATGTATTGGTATGTGAATTTAGCAAACTCTGTTGCCAAGTTATTGAACACACGGACGGAATAGGAGGCAATCGTTCAGTGTTTTCATCAATGAACGGGGGCGGATTGTTTGATTCATTTCACGTTTGGCGAGGAGACACAAAAGAAGCTAAACAATACATTCGATTTTGGTATAGAAAAAGTTGTGCTTTTGGATTCTTGTCTTCCGAACGCCCAGCCCCTATCATGTTCGAGACACATATGAGGTCAAACAAATGAACGTGCTCTATCAGAAGGGAAGGACTGCACATCGCGAACACATCGGGCGAAGGGGAAGTGTGTATGACGTGGAAAGAAAATAGTAAGCACGAACAGTTAACCGGGAATGTTTTGCTGTACCTGTCTCCGAACAACTATCATGCGTTTTATGGAGCAGAAATCGACGCTTTGGCACACACAACACGAGCGCTTGATTCAAATGAGCGTGTCCCCTACTGGAAGTGACAGCTCTGAAAATGTTAATGTGACGATATGATTGGGAGAGGGCAAGCGATGCTCAGACTCATCACGTATACGCTAATCGAAACGGACGAGAACTGGTATGTTGTTCGAGCATCGCTCGTCGACACAAAAACCGCAAAAAAGAAGGAGTGAGTGTGGATGGATGAGGAATATGTGAGAAGTCGCAAGCTGTATCAAGAGCTCGAGGCGAAGCCGGGTACTGTGGCCACAATTATGGTCGTGGTCCCTGGGAGCGATCCGGTCGAGTTCCGTTATTCGGTCGGCCCGAGAGGCCTGTGCTGTGAGGTTTCAGCGTCAAAGATGCCGATTCACGTACCTGTAAACATCTGGACGATGAAGTTCATCGAACTGTGCGACCAAATCGACGCCGACCTGTGGGACGAGGCGAGATGACCCCACGTTTGCGTCCATCGTACAGTGTTTCAGATCCCACGACGGATTGATGACATCCTCGACGTTTAGTGCATACCGTCCCTTATAATCGGCACCGAAAAGATTTAGTTCAACTATCGGTCAATCCGAGGCGTCATGCGTTACACCATCCAGCTTTTTGTCGATACTTTCTCGGCTTATCAAGCATACAGACCAATGAGCAGGGCAGGAACGATTACTCGGATGCTATCGTCCCGGGAATGCAATTGACTTCAAGGAACAGAGCTACAAGATTATCGATCACCCTGCCATCGTCCTAGTCGAAGTCGTACGCTTCACCGTTCGTCCGGTCAACGAAGCCCGAGCAACGCGGCTACAAGAACGAAAGGCGTAAACCAAGTTCTACGTCCGCCTGCATTCTTAGAAGAAATGATTCGAACGAATTACCTTGTTAATGTTGATCAATCTAATAAAAGAAGAAGGTATAGCCCTTCCGCCAAGATGCGGGAGGGCCTTTCCAATGCCTAAATTTCTGACATTTTCCGATCCCGAAGCTCTCGGAGACGAAGGATTATCACTTGAAAAGGAAGCATAGGGAGAAGCAGGTCACGAATCATCACACACTCTATGCGAAGGGCTACAATGCCATACGCATAGAGTGTGTGATGATTCAGAGCTGGCTCAACAACGTGTCGAATGAACGCCGGTAAGTGGGATTCGAGCTGAACTACACGCAAGACTTCCATAACGCCGGTGCAACGATGAGCGTCTCGCTAGCCTGATTCGACAGGAGACCGCCCTGCTGGCGCAATTATTACTGCGGCTCGCCAATTGACGAAAGGATTTCTAAACACGACTTTGGCGCGAAAACGAACAAATAATGAGGGGACTGGTTCATGTGGCTCCGACGCGCGACGTATAAGACGACGTTTGCCCCAGTTGACAAGATATATCGTGATGCCGCTAGGAAACGTCGACACAAGCAGAGCCGACGAGTAAACTATATCTTCATGACAATATCAGGTTCCAGCATAAGATGTCTTTTCTCTTGATCGACGCTCATTCCTCTTTAGTTTATGAATAATAAGAGAAGGTATTTCTAGTAGACCGTTTGTTCAAAATTATCCCCAACAATTGTGCCCCAGTACGTTCAAGCTCTTCTTTCGCCCTTAAGACAAGATGTCGATTCGATGCTTCACTATCAATTACGAGAAGCATCCCATCAGAAATACCTGCCAATAGACGCGTGTCAGGAACTTGCATCATCGATGGTGAGTCGATAATTATAACTTCGAAGCGGTTTCGCAAATCACTAAACAACTCCTTTGTCTTTGAAGATGCAAGTAATTCTGTGGGATTCGGAGGGATAGTTCCAACTGTCAGTAGCGTCAGACCTGGAATTCCTGTTTCTTGAAGCGCATCATCAAGTGATACCCCTCCCACTAGGATATCCGATAAACCCTTACATTCCTTAAATCGAAAAACCTGATGAATAACCGGACGTCGCATATTACAGTCCACCAAAATCACTTTTTTCCCGAGTTGCGCATAGGCAATACTGAGATTCGTGGCGGTTGTTGACTTGCCCTCACCGGCAGTTGCAGACGTGATCGTAATCATCTGAAGTTTATAACTAATAGACAAAAACTCTAAATTTGTTCGAATCGTTCGGTAACCCTCGGATATTTCAGAACTTGGATTCGACAACGTGACGAGACTACGTCCATACTGTTTAATATCATCTGCATATTTTTTTTGGAAGATCATGCGTTAGTTCCCCTCTTTCTATTATCATAAGATTTTGATACGGTGTCATAGAACTTTTACAGTACTCTCTTGTTCCCCTCTCCTATTAAAATTAAAAGGAAAAACTTATCATAAATAGTAACTGAAGAGCGTATGGTCAAAGTACTTTTATATATAATCGAAGAAACGTGTATTCTACGCATATATAGGTACAGCATAGAACTTACAAACTTCGTATACATAACTTGTGATTTCATGGATAGTTTGTCAGTGCTCTCATCTAAGGGAACACCTACTTGAATACAAAGGAGAGTCTATAACGTAAGTTTTAAGCATGATATCAAAAAATTCCCTCCATGTCCCTTCTAGGTTTACAGGCTGGCTGCCGTTAACTCGACTTTTTTCGTCGAAGACGCGTGCGACAAACAGAATGCTTGTATCCTGTTTGTCGGTTTCGTGTCACAACTTTTGTGATTAGTTATCCAATTTCATCTCGTTTTAGTGACACGAAAAGGTCTATTATTCATTAATAGGGTGTTCCTTCCGCCAACGACTCGAGGCGTTCACATGTCGCATTCTGAGTGATCTTGCTATCGATTTTGGACATTTACTCGTTTTCATAAAAGGTGTCCAAGATTGGATCCTCTGATTTTCAAAAAATGCGAGGTGGCGTTCCGATTTTGAAACGGTCGACGCCAGAACTTTCACCTTGTTCCAAGTAACTTTGATCTGTTTTTGTCAAACATGTTACGGTTAGAAGGTGATTTTCTTGATGTCTTCATTTTCGACAAAAACTTTCATTTATTTCGACAACTATTGTCTCGAGTTGTTTTGGAAATGACATACGAATGTTCAAAAACTGATGTGTAAGCATCCTTGTTTTGAAACCGCCGAAATCTTCTTAGAGGATATAATATTTGATAGTTGGAAGTTGATTCCTAAAATTTTTCTTCTGATGGGTTCTTTTTGGGATGTCGGCTTCCAACACTCCGCCAGATGGTGTACAAACTTAGGATGGTAGGACGAAAGTCACCTCTTGGACTGGGGTGGCTTTCGTTCGTCTTTTCAAAAACTACAGGTATACTGTTGCCTATTCGTTTATACGACGACATGCTCATGCGATAAGATAAGAGTGTTCATGTCTTAGAAACTAAAACCCAAGTGGTCTCTAGGATTCCATTTGATTTTTGTGCCAATCAGAGAGGTGAGGGTGCACGAATATATCGCCATTGCTTCGTCAAATCTTACACCCCGTGCAATCGTAGATTTATATATAATTAATTATGTACGGGTTTTCCTGTTTCCCGTACGACCAAAAGGGCGTTTCTTTGGTTGGTATGGAATCAGAACAGTCAAAGAAATACTATAATAAAGGGACCAGGATGCGATTGGTCAGATCTTGGCGGACACACCATACAACCGCTTACACCCCTTGTGGGTCTTTTTTATGCTGTCAGCAAAGAGAAATGGACCCGATATAGCCCAAAACGCGCAGTTCTCTGGCGTTGACACCTTTATCAGATGGAATATTCACGACACACGTTCAAGGTCAAGAGATAGTGTGATCTTGAACCTGAAAGGGCTATACATCCTTGCGAAACAATTGGAGGCACAACGGATCGAAGAAGGTGTTATCGTTGAGTGATAAAAAACGTAAAACCGCCCTATCCCTGCGCCTTAGCTCACTGAACGACGTCGAATATGAGGCATTACAACACTTCCACCAAAAACACAAGGGGAGCGTCCGTGCCTATGCACAGATGATTTTGCTGATGAACGAGCTCGCGGGAGACCTGGACTTTTCTCAACCGCTCGAAGTGGCCAAGTTCCTTCAATCGACTGAACAGCGAACGAAAAGCAAAACAGATCAGCCAGTCACCAAAGAGAAGGACATGAAACGGACCTCAACAGCACGTCCAACACGAAAAGAAACAGATGAGCCGAAGCTCGATCTGGATTCCCTCTAAATGCCTCATCCGGTCCCTCGCCATTCGTGCGAGGGGCTTTTTTGTCGTCCATCTTGCCCGCTCAGTTGCATCGACAACGCATCCGACGGGCTACCACCCGTCCCGATGCAACTGAGGGGACGCGTTTTCGTCCGCTCCTCCATCCTGATCCGCCCGCTCCCCTCCGGTTCCGAGATTTGGCCAACCGATTCTCCTGATCTCAGATGCCCGTCCTGTCTTCGCACTCTAGCACGCTACTCGTCCACGCAAGGGCCGCAAAAAAATGACGCGCCATCATGCCGTCCCCCTCCGCGCCCGGCTCGAAGCAGAGGCTTCTCGCTATTGGGCTTCGGGGGCCAGACCTCTGGCGCTCTGCGCATTTTTTTGAATTTTCCCGGTGGTCACCCTTGCGTGGTCTCGCGACGCGTGCGTCGGTGTCTTCGACAGGACGGGAAGCGATACGCCTTCTTCCTGTATATCTATCATACGAGACCGATAGCCGAGGAAGCCCCGGCATCGGAAAAGGAGGATTTCATATGCCAAACTGGTGCAACAACACGCTTCACGTCATGGGGTTCGAGGACGAGGGGGAAATCGAGACGTTCCTGGAGGAGGTCGGCGACGAGAGAAGCCCGTTCTCTTTCGCCCGCATTGTCCCGCTCCCATGCGACGGACATGACAATTTCGTCGCCTACGAGACATGGGGGACAAAGTGGGAGCCGACGGACGTCGATTTCACCGACCGATATGCCGACAGGGTCGTTTTCGACTTCCTGACCGCCTGGTCGCCACCGCTCCCGGTCATCGGGGCGCTCTCTGTCCGCTTCCCACGTCTCCGCTTCGTGCTCCGCTATGCCGAGTACGGGATTCAGTTCGCTGGTGAGGCGCACTACACCGAAGGAAAAGAGCTATATCACAACGAGTACACGCCCGAACAAGATATTTTCGGATATAGAGGATTCGTTCGGGCACACTTCTTCCGCTGACCGCCCAACAAAACACGAGGACGGCCCCGCTCCCGGGGCCGTCCTGTCTTCGCACTCTAGCACGCTGCTCGTCCACGCAAGGGCCATCAAAAAAATGACGCGCCGCCGTGCCGTCCCCCTCCGCGCCCGGCTCGAAGCAGAGGCTTCTCGCTATTGGGCTTCGGGGGCCGACTCTCTGGCGCTCTGCGCATTTTTTTGAGTTTTCCCTGCGGTCACCCTTGCGTGGTCTCGCGACGCGTGCGTCGGTGCCTGCGACAGGACGGCGAGGGGAACACCCCGACGCCTCCTGCATCACAGAACCGAGGAGGAATTCACATGTCACAAACAGAAGAAAAGTACACCGTCCTATTGAGTGAGGGGAACATCCCTCAGCGTATCCCCGTATTCGAGACGCCGGGCAAGGTGCTCGCTCGCTATTTCGACCGCTTCGACGTCGTCCATCAACACGGCTTCGATTTCTGGGTACACGATGAGTTCCTGTTCCACGTCACGCCTGAGAACGTGCCGAGCGTCATCTTCGAGGACGAGAACGGCGAAGCATATGACTTCCTGTTCGGGAACGTGCTCGTCTTCAAAACCGACGAGGAAGGCGAGACGTTGCCACTCGATGGGAACGACCTCGAACGGCTCGCCGACCTGCTGAAGCCCATCCGCATCACGCATCGGGTGACGCGGGAACGCAAGACCGGAACCGTCGTAAGACCGTGAGACGAAAGGAGGGGGAGACCCTTTCCCCTTCCCTTTTTCGGAGGCGACGGGGCGGGCGTCGTCGCCCTGCCCCGTCCCTCTGATCTGGACGCCCCGCAGGTGGCGGGGCTTTCGGGCGGAACCTTTCGGGCGATCGCCCGAAAGGAAAAGACATCGAAAAGAACCCTTCCACTGCTGTACGCATTCTGTTCATCAGATGATTATTCTTTCTTTTCTCTTTCTTCATCCTTTTACGATCATTACTGTGTTAAGAGAATACAAACAGAATCCGGGCTCATGCGTGACCGACTATGCGACCGGGTTCGTCGTCGCCTTCCGACGTCTCCACCCGCTCGCCGACTCGCTCATCGCACCGCTGGCGTCTGACGGGTCGATAACCAGACGGGCTGGCTCGTGCACGTCGCCGCCCCTCTAGGTTCCTGACCCTTTCTTCACGACGCCACGGAGCGTCGGGGGCGTCCATGACGCCCGGGTCAGCTAACGCCTCCTCGGAACCTTTCCGGACACGCCGGAAAGGAACACC
>NZ_LR733646.1:0-2721 GCF_902506275.1 Exiguobacterium sp. 8A
GCTGAACTCACTCCCTCCGCGTGACCACCCCGCGAGCGTGACGGGCTTGTACCTCGACACTGCAGACGCCGGATGGGTGTACTTCCACCCTGACGACCCCCGCCTCTACCAGCTGTTCGTGATCCTCCACGAGTTCATGCACATTGCCGCAGGCCACGGAGGGTGCCACATGCCCGTCGAGGTCATGGAACGGGGCTATGCCGGCGTGACCGCGGAGATCACCGCGGCACGTGCCCGCGTGCCGGTGCGGACCTCCCTCGAGGATGCTGGCGCTGTCGACGTCGAAGAGCTCGTAGCCGAGCGTGGAGCGATGCTCCTGCTCGAGCGCCTCCAGAAGTCCACGCTGTCCGCAAGCGAGGAAGCCTTCGCGTGATCCCAGCTGCGTTCTGGGCTGCCGTTGGACTCCTGCTCCTCCGCGTCAATGCGATCGGTAACGCAGCGCGCCGTCCGGCGTTCCTTGCCGCAGCGCTGGCCGTCGTCGGCATCGCCACGGTGGGCGTCGTCTGGCCGGTCGAACCCCTCGATGCGCTCCTAGGCGACGTCAATGCCATCGATCTGATCCAGGTACTCGCAGCCACTGCAGCCTTCTGGTTTCTGCGGGACGCCACACGCGCTCACGCTGGCTCGGAGGCCCGGTCACGCCTGCCCATCCTGATCGCCGTGCTCGTTGCGGAGACGGTCACCTTCATGGCGATTCCCGATCACAACGGGGAACCGACGACCTACATCCACGAACACTTGCAGTACCCGGCCACGTGGGTGCACATCGTCATCTACCTGGTCGCGATGGGCTGGTTCGCCGCCGATTCCATCGGCGTGCTCCTGCCCCAGCCCCGCGGCGTGAACATCCTGTTCATCATTGGCTTTGCGCTCGTGGTACTCGCGATCATCGCCGAGCTCGTCGACGTCACCAGGGTGTTCATCGATGGACAGCAGACACCGTTCTCACGGGTGATGCTCGTCGTGTTCAACAGCCTCTTCTACCCCGGCATCGTCGCCATCGGTGTCGCACACGGATGGCGGACCCTGCGCCGGCTCATCACTGTCCTTCGGTGGCGCCTGATCTCGCTCCGCCTGTTCGTCATGTCTGCCCGAGACCAAAGCGCGGGCAGGCCCACGCTGCGCCTCCAGGGCAGCGCAGAGGTGGTTGCCGCGCAGCGGTACATCGAGCTCCGCGACAAGATCGTCGCCGGCCGCCTCGAGGTCACAGAACAAGAGCAGCGCTACTTACAGCGAGTAGACGAACGGCTCGCGAAGGGAGTCACCGCATGGGCGCTATCGGTGTAGCAGCAGGGGCAGCCACTCTGACGGTCATAGCCGCGGCGACCGCCGCGGGCGTGGTGGTCGCGAAGAAGGCGATTCACCCACGCCCGAAGCGAACCGTCACCGTCGTAGCCGTCGACGATGCCAGCATCACCGTCCAATCGGACGAGCAGACACGGTGCCCTGGTGAGTACCGCGCGTACTTCCACGACGGCCAGCACAGCATCCTCGTCGGGGACGTGCTCGACGACGACGACCGTCACGTCCGCCGGACTATCCTGGGCGAACCCACGGCCGTTCCAGTAGCAGAGGACAAGCTTGTCTGGAGCGGGTACCTCCTAGACACTCCAGCATCTGTGTCGTCCTCCTTCGAAGAGGTTGCGATCACCGCCGACGGCGACACCCGGAAGGCGTGGTACTTCCCCGTGGCCGGCGCCACGACCTGGGCCATCCATGTGCACGGAATCCACTCGGGCAGGCAAGCCATCCTGCGCGCCGTACCCGACACCCTCTCGGCCGGAATGAGCTCCCTCGTCATCGGATACCGCGGCGACATTGAAGACGGCCGTGGCCTGCCCGCGACGTTCGGCACAGACGAGTGGCACGACTTGGACGCGGCGATGCACTACGCCGTGGACCACGGAGCCGAGCGTCTCGTGCTCGTCGGATGGTCGATGGGTGCGACGATCGCTCTTCACGCGGCCGCGCGCTCCACCCTTCGCAACCGGATCGACGCCATGATCCTGGTCTGTCCAGCCCTCGACTGGTTCGCGGCCCTGCGTGCCGGCGCGTCCAAGGCAGGCTTCCCGGGGTTCCTCGGGTCAATGGGCGCCCTCACGCTCACGATCCCGGGTCTCGCTCGCTTCGCCGGCCTCAGGAAAGCCATCCCCATGCGCTGGATGCGTCCCACACCACCAGCTGGCCTGCCGATCCTCCTCGTCCACAGCTCCGGCGACCGCGACGTCCCCCTCGAGGTCTCCAGGCGATTCGCGGCCGTGCCTGGCGCGGCAGTCACCCTCGTGGAGATCGCGCCCTGCCCGCACGGCATGGAACTTAACCGCGAGCCCCAGCTGTTCCACGGCGCGATCTCACGCTTCCTTTCCCGAAACGCGGCTCTATCCACGGCATCCAAGGTGCACGGATAGGGTACCTTGGTGGTCGTTAGCGCTTCGGACAGGCTGCGACATTCAGCGCCACGGGGTCGTGCTGGCCAGTCGTTCGAGTCGCCTACCTCGCAAGGAGAAGGAACATCCATGCAGTCTCGCGACACGCCGTCCCAGGCCGCCGCGCGCATGCATGTTCCCGCCAAGGTGTGACTATGAGCGACTTTGGACGACGCGCCAGCCGAGCGCAGAACGCCCCTACGGTCCTTCTGCAGGGCCGTGTGCTTCCTGAGAACCGCCAGGCGTTCAAGGACGCCGCTGAAGAGAGCGGCGTCTCATTCGCCTACTACCCCCA
>NZ_LR733639.1:0-1168 GCF_902506275.1 Exiguobacterium sp. 8A
TTCCACCACCGTGCGCTCTCGCTCGGCAGCATCGGTCTCGACACCCTGCGCACCGCCCTGGTCGGGTGACGCGCCGTCGACCCGCCCGGTTGTGAGGCTTCGGCCGGTGCGGTTAGACTTGTGCGGCGCAATCCGCGCCACTCAATCAATCGCCACGGCGGTGCACCACGGGGGCCGAGTCCCCGCACGCCATGGCCCGACTCATGTCCGTTCGGAGCAATCTCTACATGACAACCACTACGACCAAGGCTCCTAAGCAGGTCGCCATCAACGACATCGGTTCGGCTGATGACTTCCTGGCCGAGGTCGAGAAGACCCTGAAGTTCTTCAACGACGGTGATCTCATCTCCGGCACCGTCGTGAAGATCGACCGCGACGAGGTCCTCCTCGACGTCGGTTACAAGACCGAGGGTGTCATCCCCTCGCGCGAGCTCTCGATCAAGCACGACGTCGACCCCAACGAGGTCGTCGAGGTCGGCGACGAGGTCGAGGCCCTGGTTCTCCAGAAGGAGGACAAGGAAGGCCGCCTCATCCTGTCGAAGAAGCGTGCGCAGTACGAGCGTGCGTGGGGCGACGTCGAGAAGATCAAGGAGTCCGACGGCGTCGTGACCGGGACGGTCATCGAGGTCGTCAAGGGCGGCCTCATCGTCGACATCGGCCTCCGTGGCTTCCTCCCCGCCTCGCTCATCGAGCTCCGTCGTGTCCGCGACCTCACGCCGTACCTCGGCCAGGAGATCGAGGCCAAGATCCTCGAGCTCGACAAGAACCGCAACAACGTGGTCCTGTCGCGCCGTGCGCTCCTCGAGCAGACGCAGTCCGAGTCCCGGACCACGTTCCTCAACAACCTCCACAAGGGCCAGGTCCGCAAGGGCATCGTGTCCTCGATCGTCAACTTCGGTGCGTTCGTGGACCTCGGTGGCGTCGACGGTCTCGTCCACGTCTCCGAGCTCAGCTGGAAGAACATCGAGCACGCCAGCGAGGTCGTCGAGGTCGGTCAGGAAGTCACCGTCGAGATCCTCGAGGTCGACCTGGACCGTGAGCGCGTGTCGCTCTCGCTCAAGGCGACGCAGGAGGACCCGTGGCAGGTCTTCGCCCGCACCCACGCGATCGGCCAGATCGCACCGGGCAAGGTCACGAAGCTCGTCCCGTTCGGTGCCTTCGTCCGTGT
>NZ_LR733683.1:0-1173 GCF_902506275.1 Exiguobacterium sp. 8A
ATCGTGAAGCTCAACGTGGACGACAACCCCCAGTCGGCCATGAACTACCAGATCACGTCGATCCCGGCGATGAAGGTCTTCAAGGGTGGCGAGGTCGTCAAGACCGTCATCGGTGCCAAGCCGAAGCCCGCGCCCGAGGCCGACCTCGCCGAGTTCCTCGCGTAGGTCCCCCCGCACGAACGGCCCCGCTCTCCCCGGAGAGCGGGGCCGTTCTCGTCCGGAGCCACCGGATGCCGATCGGCCCCGTCGCGGAACCCGGGTTCCCCGGGCCGATGTCGTAGTGTGGCGGGAATGTCCCACTGAACGGAGCACTCGATGACGAACGGCAACAGCCTCGACCCCTGGTACGACTCCTACGCCCAGCGCACCGCCGGGTTGAGCGCCTCCGAGGTCCGAGCCCTGTTCGCCGTCGCCTCGCGCCCCGAAGTCGTCTCACTGGCCGGCGGCATGCCGTTCGTCTCCGCGCTCCCCAGGGAGCTCGTCACGGGCTCCCTGGACCGTGTCATGAACGAGCACGCCGCCATGGCGCTCCAGTACGGCGGGGGACAGGGCCTGCGTTCCCTCCGCGAGCACATCGTGGACGTCATGAGCCTCGAGGGCATCCGCGCCAGCGCCGAGGACGTCGTGGTCACCACGGGCTCGCAGCACGCGCTCGACCTCGTCACGCGGCTGTTCATCGATCCGGGCGACATCGTGCTCGCCGAGTCGCCGTCCTACGTCGGTGCGATCGGTGTCTTCCGGTCGTACCAGGCCGAGACGGTGCACGTGACGACCGACAAGCTCGGGTTGGTCCCCGAGGCGCTGCGTGAGGCGATCGCGAACCTCCGCACCCAGGGCAAGCGGATCAAGTTCCTCTACACGATCCCGAACTTCCACAACCCGGCCGGCGTCACGATGAGCCGAGAGCGACGCATCGAGGTGCTCGACATCTGCCGGTCGAACAACATCCTCGTGCTCGAGGACAACCCCTACGGACTCCTCTGGTTCGACGAGCCGGCACCCCAGGCCATCCGCTCGATCGACGAAGAGGGCGTCGTGTACCTCGGCTCCTTCTCCAAGACGCTCGCGCCCGGGTTCCGCGTCGGCTGGGCACTCGCGCCGCACGCGATCCGCGAGAAACTCGTGCTCGCCAACGAGTCGGCCGTCCTCGCCCCGAACTCCTTCGGCCAGTAC
>NZ_LR733640.1:0-3919 GCF_902506275.1 Exiguobacterium sp. 8A
AGGATGTCGACCGGATGCGTCTCTACATCGACGGGGTCTACTACAACACGGTCGGGCTTCGACACGCGTATGATAACGTCCACTTCTACCTGCCGTGGGAGCAACGGCTCGACCTCTCGGACACGGCGGTCTTCGAGTTCGTCTCGATCGACAAGCGGGGCCGCGAGGGCGAGCGCATGGTCGTGACGCCGGACATCCGCGTCCAGATGGGATGGAACAACGGCGATTATAAATTCCGTGCCAGGGTCGGCCGCGGGACGCACCGCGTCGTCATCAAGGACGCCGACGGCCGGGTGATGGATGCGAAAGACTTTGACCCTACGCAGTATTGGTCCTTCGACATCCCGCTCGACCATACACAGTACAAGCACGGCGAGACGTACTACGTGTACGGCGTCGACTCGAAGGGGAACGAGGGCCCGCCGGGGGAATACGTCTATGAGGCGACGAACGCGTCGTATGAGTCGTTCACGCCGGCGGCCGAGATAGGCTGGCCGGTCGGGGGGGACGCGCGATGAGCTATACGATCACCGGCACCCCCGAGGTCGTGAACGGGTTCATCAGCATCCTCGACCCGGCCGTCCGCCAGAAACGTTCCGCGACCTCCATCACGGACGAGGACCCCCTCCATAATTTCACGAACACGTTCAACGCCTGCCTCGACCACGCGTCCAAGAACGGGTGGAACGTGTTCGTCCCGAAAGGGGAATACGTGGTCAACTACATCAACCTGTGCCCGAACACGACGATCAAAGGGGTCGGCACCCATAGCAGGATCCGTCACAGAGGAAGCACCACCCATCCCTACCTGTTCCAGAACCCGCGGACGCACCCGGAAGCGCTCCCAAACGGCTCGATCGGCGGCATCGTCATCGAGGACCTGATGGTGACCCTGAGCGGCGAAACCAAGGCCGGGTTCATGCTGGACCGGGTGTACGAGTCGGTCATCGCACGCGTCCGGGTCTTTTCGGGAGGGTGTAAGGACACAGCGTTCCGGTTCACCGGCGGGGCGCACAACCAAGGGACGGCCTACTACAACACGCTCTATGACGTCTCCGTCAACGGGAACAACGGGGCGGGGACCAACTTGGAGAAAGCCTTCGCCTTCCACCACAGCGCCAACTCGAACCGTCTCCAGAACTGCCGCGTCGTCGCGACACGGGTCGGCGTGCAGGTCGAGACGGGCTACACGAACCACATCCACGTGTCGGGCTGTGCCTTCGAGAACTTCCAGTACGGGGTGGAGCTCCGTGGGTCGGCCTTCTCCAGCATCATCGGCAACCGGTTCGAGAACACGGGGGATAACAACGAAGACTACAACTGGGATGTGGCGGGCGTCCTACTCAGGACATTCGCCGGCAAAATCCCAGTCGCAGGCGGGGGCGAAGAGGAGAAACGGATCATCTCCCGGGGGAACCTCGTCGCCGGGAACTTCTATTCGGCGATCAAAAACGAGGCCACAAAGGAACGCAACATCATCATGGAGGGGCCGGAGAACGAGGAGAACCTGATCCTCGACAATCGTTATCTCCACGTCCCCTTCATCCGCAACGCGACGATAGTGGAAATCGACGGTTCCCCATCGAAGGACGCGGTGGTCACCGGGTGGCAATCCGCCATCGAGCTCCAAGGGCAACACGATATCCGCAACGCGAAAACCATCCGGGGGACGGGGACGATCCGCGAGGTCGACCTCCTGACGAACGTCGATGCCATCACGGGGGTCGGGTCGTTGACGGACGTCGAGCGCCTCGCGAACGTCACGGATATCTGTGACGTCGGCACGATCTCAGGGGTGGAGGAAATCTCGGATGTCGGGTCGATCCAGCTCACCCGGCTCACCGCGGAGCCGGTCGCCCCGGGTGAGGGGACGCTCTACCACCTCGACACCGTCACCCATCCGGAGGGCTATTACCTCTACCGGGACGGACGTTTCCAGGCACTCGTGCCGGAACCCACGGGACCGGTGGTGCCGACGGCTCCGGATCACCCGTTCTTCCAGCTCGACGCCCGGACGCTGTTCCGGGACGGCGTGTGGGAACACGACCTCCACGGCTGGTCGTCGCTCGAACGTCAGGTCGTCAGCGACCCGGCCGGCGAGCCGGTCGTCACGTTCCACTCGATCCCCGCGTGGGGGCTGTTGGCGGACGGCATGACGATCGACGCGCGCAAGCTGAAGTGTCTGCGCCTGCGGGCGCCGAAGGGCGAGGCGTACTACCGGATCGCCGTGAAGGCGTATGACCGGGACGGGTTCCAGCTCGAAGACACCGGCGCGACAGAGGACTATGTGCACCTGCATGGGGCCGTCGCGTCCGAGACCTCGTATTGGAACGAGACGCAGAAGCGACGCCAGAACCGGGCGAACGTGTATGAGGCGACGTTGCGCGTCCTCTCCGACGAGGTCTTCTTCCTGAAGGTGTCGATCTTCACCGGGGTCGCGATCACGACGGAGAACCCGATCACCTCGCTCGTGCTCGAGGTGCCCGCGGCCACGACGGCCGAGGCGCTCGCGGCCGAAACGCTCGCCGAGACGGTGTTCAAGAACCCGCTCTTCGACGGGAGCCTCGCCCCGCAGGGGTGAACAGGGGTACCGTCCGTCCTGAGATGGCGACGATACCTATGTGGAGTGCTTTGATGAGGGGGCAGTTCAGGCCCCCTCTTGTCGGGTCTCGCCGTTGCCACGATCGTGACGCGCCCCCGACCAGGTCCCGCCTTCTGATGACGGAAGCGGGCGGAGGGCACGTGCTCGCTATATCTCGTTTCTTGACAGGTGTGGAATGATGAACAGTGTTTGCCACGTACACGCCGTGTACGCCCCTAGAAAGACTACGACTATGAAAAAGGATGGATGATGATGAGAATGGAATGGAAACGACAGGCGCGACACGCCTTGAAAGGAAACTGGTGGAGGATGGCCGGGGTGGCGCTCCTGTTCTTCATCGTCAGCGGCATCCCCCAATGGTTCATGCCCGGGGTGGACGCCGACTCCCCAGAACTGTTCACATCGAGAGCGCTCACCTGGGTGTTCGTCTCCCATGTCGTGCAGATCATGATCGCCCCGCTCGCCATCGGGTGGTCATGGCTCACGCTCGACGTCTCACGTGAGAAGGGCGCCTCGCTCTGGACGATGTTCAGGCCGTTCCGGACCCGATACCTCAAACATGTCGTCACCTCGTTGGTGATGAGTGTGTTCCTCGTGCTATGGAGCTTGCTGTTGATCGTACCGGGAGTCATCAAAGGCTTCTCCTACTCGCTCACACCGTACATCTTGCGCGACCGGCCCGAGCTGTCCGTGCTCGAGTCGATCACGGAGTCCCGTCGCCTCATGGATGGCCACAAGATGGAGGCGCTCATGCTCGTCCTGTCCTTCCTCGGCTGGTTCCTCGTCGGGACCTTGACGCTCGGGATCGGGTTCTTCTTCATCGGGCCGTACATCTCGACCACGTACGCGACGTTCTATGACGCGATCCGCGACAACGGGGAAGCCGGTACGGATGAGCCGACGCATGGGACGGAACAAGGGTTCTGACCAAACCGTCCCTGTCCGATTCATCAGGCGGGGCGAGCGCTTTCAGGCAATGATTTCAGTTCTTCATCGACCTGTCCCAGAGTGGGACCGAAGGGACGGGGACGCACGACATCACAAACGAAAGGGATGACCATATGATCCGATCATCGACAACCATACATAAGGCGAGGGCACACCTCCTGCGCGGGGTACTCCTCGCCCTCCTCCTCGCGGTCTCGTGCGGCATCGCGCAGCCGACGCATGCCGAGACGGGCGACAGCATCACCCGGGAGGCGCTCACGCCGTTCGAGTCGTCGCTCGCCCTCCTCACGGACCTCGAGGCGCCCGTGCCGATCGACTACTACCAGGGACAGGACCGGGTGACCGGGACCGTCGCGCCGGACGTGAAGA
>NZ_LR733684.1:0-1001 GCF_902506275.1 Exiguobacterium sp. 8A
GGGTGCGTGCGCGTCGACCGGACGATCGCGATGATGTACGCCTCGACGTCGGGGGCGATGTGCACGTGGGCCACGGTCTCGATGATCTGCCGCAGGGTGGTGACGTCGACGATCGGCCGCAGGCGCGACAGCGGGTCGCTGCCGCCGCGGTTCGCGAGCATCTGCCGTTCGGCGTCGACGCTCGGGTAGCCCATCGCGATGCGCGCCATGAAGCGGTCGCGCTGGGCTTCGGGCAACGGGTACGTGCCCTCCATGTCGATGGGGTTCTGCGTCGCGACGATCATGAACGGACGGTCCAGCTGCCGCGTCACGCCGTCGACGGTGACCTGCGACTCGGCCATCGCCTCGAGCAGGGCCGACTGGGTCTTCGGGCTGGTGCGGTTGATCTCGTCGCCGATGACGACGTTCGCGAACACCGGGCCGGGCGAGAACCGGAAGGTGCCGGACGACTGGTCGAAGATGTTCACGCCCGTGACGTCGGACGGCAGCATGTCCGAGGTGAACTGGATGCGGTTCACCGACCCGCCAACCGAGGCGCCGAGCGCCTTGGCGAGCACGGTCTTGCCGACCCCGGGGACGTCCTCGACGAGCAGGTGCCCCTCGGCGAGCATCACCGTCAGGGCAGTTCGGATGGCTTCCGTCTTGCCGTCGATCACCGTGGCGACGGAGGCCACGATGTCGTCGCCCACCGATCGCACGTGTTCGAGCGGGAAGGCGGGGTCGGTCGGTTCCGGCACGCAGGGCTCCATCGTCACAGGACAGGTGTCGTGCATGCTACCCCGGCCCGATGACAGCACCCGGAACGGGTGCACCGACTGGTCGTTCCGCGCACCGGTGGCCGATCCGCGCAGGGTGCGGCCGGGAGGCACTGCGCACCACGAGCGGATCCGTCACCCCGTGCGCGGAACGGCTCACGGGCCTCCAGGCGGTGTGCGGGTCGGCCGCCGGACGGTCAGGCCCGGCGCGGCAGTGCAGCGTCCGCGGCGCGCAGCACGCGCGCG
>NZ_LR733641.1:0-1446 GCF_902506275.1 Exiguobacterium sp. 8A
TGAACTGCACCCCAATTGTTAGACACATCTAACAATTGGAGGTGCAGTTTTTTAATGACTAAATTTACAACTGATCAAAAGTTAAGCGCCGTCATGGCCTATCGGGAAGGGAAAGATAGTATGAATGGCATCGCGAAATCCCTAGGGGTAGCCCCGACCCTGATGCGTAACTGGGTCAAACAGTTCGACCATCATGGACCGATGGCCTTTTCCAAACCCTATACAACTTACCCCGCACAGTTTAAACTGGACGTACTTCAATACATGAAAGAGAATGGCGTGTCGGCAAACGAAGCGGCTGCGATCTTCAATATCGCCTCTCCCTCCTCAGTCTGGAAATGGGAGAGGCAACTGAGGACCGGAGGGCAGGGCACGCTCATTCCTAAGAAGAAAGGGAGGCCACGGATGAAAGATAAGACAGGTAATGAAAAGCGTCGAGCCCCCGCAGAGGGGTCTTCAGAAGCGCTCCAGGCGGAAATCGACCGTCTGCGGATGGAGAACGAGTATCTAAAAAAGTTGAACGCCTTAGTTCGATCCAAGGGAACGTCACCAAAGAAGACAAAGTAAAGGTCATCTATGAATTAAGGCACAAATATCCGGTGAAGGCGCTCGTTGAGTATGCGGGAATCAAACGTAGCACCTATTACGTGCTGGTGAAGAAAATCGGGAGACCAGACCCGGACACGGGTCTGAAGGCAGAGATCCAAGCGATTTATGATGAACATGAGGGGCGATATGGTTATCGTCGCATTCGTGACGAACTCCAGAATCGGGGACAGAAAGTGAACCACAAGAGGGTTCAACGCCTCATGAAAGCACTGGGGTTGAAATGTCTCGTGCGCCTGAAGAAGTACAAATCATATCGGGGGGCGGTGGGGGAAATCGCAGACAATATCCTGGACCGAGACTTCAAGGCGGATGCCCCGAACGAGAAATGGGTGACCGACATCTCGGAGTTCAAACTGTTCGGGGAGAGGCTCTACCTGTCCCCTGTCCTAGACCTGTTCAACGGAGAGATCATCACCTACACCATCGGCTCAAGACCGACGTATTCACTGGTCTCAGAGATGTTGGAGAACGCCTTGTCCAAATTGCCTGAGGAGCATCAGCTCCTGATCCATTCCGATCAGGGATGGCATTACCAAATGCGTCAGTTCCGACATACCCTCAAAGAGAAAGGTATCGTGCAGAGCATGTCTCGTAAAGGTAACTGTCATGACAACGCAGTGATGGAGAATTTCTTCGGAATCATGAAATCCGAATTCCTTTATCTTAAACGTTTTAAGAGTATCGACCACTTTAAAATCGAGCTCGGTAACTACATAGACTATTACAACACACGACGAATCAAGGCAAAATTAAAACTGAGTCCGGTGCAATACCGGACCCAGTTCGTTCACGTAGCCTAGATGAAATAACCGTGTCTAACTTTTAGGGGTCACTTCA
>NZ_LR733685.1:0-1290 GCF_902506275.1 Exiguobacterium sp. 8A
GGAGACAATCGACCAGGTCGTCGCCGGGACGGGCGTGGACGCCGTGTACGGGAACCGTCGGTACGGCGCCGTCGAGCGCGACATCGACGCCGGGATCAAGGGCGCACTGCACGATCGCGGCATCGAGGCGCACAGCTTCGCCGCGAACCTGCTCTGGGAACCGTGGACGGTGCTCACCGGCCAGGGCGAGCCGTACAAGGTGTTCACGCCGTTCTGGAACGCCGTCCAGGCACTGCCCGAGCCACGGCACCCCCTGCCGGACCCGGACGACCTGCCCGCTGCGGCCGACGTCACCGGTGACGCACTGTCCGACTGGGCGCTGCTGCCGACGGAGCCCGACTGGGCCGGTGGGCTCCGCGACGCCTGGACCCCGGGCGAGCACGGCGCCCGGCAGCAGCTCGAGCACTTCGTCGAGCACGCGCTCGAGGTCGTCGACCCGCGTCCGCCAGATGGTCGGGTAGCGCGGGTCGTCGAGCGTCAGCCCGTAGGACTTCGCGTCGAGGAACGTCGGTTGGACGACGACGAAGCCGTTCGCGGTCCAGTGGTCGACCAGGGGGTCGCCGCCGGTCATGGACTGGCCGAAGCCGTGGGCGAAGACGATGACGGGCAGGTCCGTGCCGGTCGTCGGTGCCGTGATCCGGACCTCGAGGTCCTGACCGCGCGAGGGCGCGGGGAGTGTGACGGGGCGCACGCTGATGACCTGTGGTCGGGGTGCTGTGGGTGCCATGGGGGCCTTTCCGGGATGCGGTGTCGCCCGCGGACGGAGCGACTGTCGTCCGAAACGGAGCAGCGTTCCGGAACGATACGGAACAGCGATCCGGATTGCAAGGGGAAGTGGAGCACTGTTCCGCATCGCGTCGGTGTCGTGCGATGATCGAGGCATGAGCACCCCGTCGACCGACCCCGCGCCGCGTCGCCGTCGCGACGTGGAGCGCAACGAGCGCACGATCCTCGACGCCGCTGCCGGGGTCTTCGCCGCCTCGGGCGTCGGTGCACCGGTGCGCGAGGTCGCCACCGCCGCTGGGGTCGGAGTGGGCACGCTCTACCGGCACTTCCCGACCCGTTCGGACCTGGTCGTCGCCGTCTACCGGCACCAGATCGAGGCCCTGGTCGACGCGGGGCCCGCGCTGCTCGGCTCGGAGCCGACGTCGTTCGCCGCCCTGCTGCGCTGGGTGCACCAGTTCGTCGACTTCCTCGGCACCAAGCACGGTCTGGCGCGCGTCTGGGAGGGCGACGCCGACGGCTTCACGGCGCTGCACACCCTGTTCGTCCACGAGCTCGTGCCCGTGC
>NZ_LR733642.1:0-1248 GCF_902506275.1 Exiguobacterium sp. 8A
CTTCTTCACCAGGCCGTGCTCGGTCGCGAGGACGAGGTACTGGGCGACCTCGTAGTCGCGGATGTCGAGCACCTGCTGAATCTGCTCGTCGGGCTGCATCGCCAGCAGGTTCGCGACGTGCTGGCCCTTCGCGTCACGGCCGGCCTCCTGCAGCTCGTACGCCTTGGCGCGGTAGACCCGTCCCTGGTCGGTGAGGAACAGGAGCCAGTGGTGCGTCGTCGTGACGAAGAAGTGCTCGACGATGTCGTCGGCGCGGAGCTGGGCCCCACGGACACCTCGGCCACCGCGGTGCTGCGAGCGGTACTGGTCGCTCCGCGTGCGCTTGACGTAGCCACCGCGGGTGATGGTGACGACCATCTCCTCTTCGGGGATCAGGTCTTCCATCGACATGTCGCCGTCGTAGCCGAACATGATCTCGGTGCGGCGGTCGTCGCCGAAGCGGTCGACGATCTCGCTGAGCTCGTCGCGGATGATCGAGCGCTGACGGCTCTCCGACGCCAGGATGTCCTGGAAGTCGGCGATCTTGCGCTCGAGTTCCTCGGCCTCGTCGTGGATCTTCTGGCGCTCCAGGGCCGCGAGGCGACGGAGCTGCAGCTCGAGGATCGCGCGCGCCTGGATCTCGTCTACGGACAGCAGGTCCATCAGGCCGGTGCGGGCCTCTTCGACGTCGGGCGAACGACGGATGAGCGCGATGACCTCGTCGAGGGCGTCGAGCGCAGCCAGGTACCCGCGCAGGATGTGGGCGCGCTTCTCGGCCTCGCGCAGCCGGTACTGCGTGCGGCGCACGATGACGTCGACCTGGTGGGCGACCCACGCCGAGATGAAGCCGTCGAGCGGCAGGGTGCGGGGCACGCCGTCGACGATCGCGAGCATGTTCGCGCCGAAGTTCTCCTGCAGCTGGGTGTGCTTGTACAGGTTGTTCAGCACGACCTTGGCGACGGCGTCGCGCTTCAGCACGATGACCAGGCGCTGCCCGGTCCGACCGGAGGTCTCGTCGCGGATGTCGGCGACACCGGCGAGCTTGCCGTCCTTGACGAGCTCGGCGATCTTGATCGCCAGGTTGTCCGGGTTGACCTGGTACGGCAGCTCGGTGACGACGAGGCAGGTGCGCCCCTGGATCTCCTCCACCGAGACCACGGCACGCATCGTGATCGAGCCACGGCCGGTGCGGTAGGCGTCCTGGATGCCCTTGGTGCCGAGCACCTGCGCACCGGTCGGGAAGTCCGGGCCCTTGATGCGCTGCATGAG
>NZ_LR733686.1:0-2766 GCF_902506275.1 Exiguobacterium sp. 8A
AGCCCGCCGATGTCCTTGACCGCGACCACTGTGTCGCCGGCGCTCATTTTTGCCATGGTGTCCCCCTCGTTTTGTACTTCTATCGGACGTGGTCTGGTGCGCGTCACACGCGTTCGATCTCGCCGTCCGGGATCCACCGGAAGACGGTGCGTCCGGTCATGACTCCGTCGACGCGGCCGGGGTGTCCGAACGACGGGAATGGCTCAGCGGTGAGGGCGACGAATGCTCCGCCGGCGGCGTCGATACCGGCGCCGAGCCGCGGGTTGGCATCGGACGTGAAGGTGTCGACGAGGATCGTCGCAGACACCTCGTCCCGCGCCAGCCGCACGGTCACCGGTAGCGCCTTCTCGTCAGTAGTGTCGCCCCCTGCGAGTGCGTCATCGAATGAGCGGAACCCGCGGCTCTCGTAATACGCGAGTGAGTCACCCCAACCGCCATCGACCCGGGTCAGGGAGAAGACGTCGCAGCTCGGCTTCACGACGATGACCGGCAGGTAGGCCCGTCGGTTGAAGAGCTTGTTCAGGAGGCCAGGTGGGCGGCCGTCGATAACGAACGCGCCCGCAAGCCAGGTCGACGGCGGGACGATGAGCACGCCTGTGCCGGGGAGCACTCCACCACCGCATGTCGCGTGGATCGCGGCGACGACCGGGTTCAGTTCTGACTTCTGCGCACTCAGCCGGAGGGGACCAGTGCCGAGCTGCTTGCCACACATGAGGCAGTCGCCGACCGGTTCAACGGTCCGCTCCAGCGAAGCACGAGTCTCATCGCCGATCAGTCGTTCGATGGCCGGGTCCTGCACGAACCGTGCGGCACTCATGCTGCCTCCTCGTGAGGGTCGTCTCGCTCGACGTCGTCAGGCGCACCGGCCGCGCCTCCGTTGCTCGCCGTCACCGCTACCGGGGCCGCGCTCGCGCCGAGCTCGCGCAGTCGGCGCACTTCCGCCGCCGGAATGTCAAGCAGCTGGGCGATGCGCGGGTTGGTTTCCTTCAGCTCCACGAGCGCCTGGATTGCGAGTGCGCGGTCGAGGTCGATCGCGTCGAGCTTGGCGAGGAGTTCGTCGCGTGCGTCGTTGGCGTCGAAGAACGTTGATGCGGCGTCTTCGATCGCGGCGTCACGTTGGGCGCGCTCTGCATCGAGCTCTGCCCGGCGCTGACGTGCTCGTTCTCGGTTGTCCTTCTTGGTACTGGTTCGAGCCATGGTCCTGTCCTCTCGTCCGTCCCCTCAACGAGTTCCAGCGTCCGCAACGGTTGCTCCTCGTGGTGCTTCCGCAGTCTGACCGTCCGCCTACTCTGAACACTATCGAACTTACACACCTCTTGCACTAACAGTGTGTGGCCCTCCAAAAGCCGCTACGGTGGGTGTGTGGGAGGAGGTGATCGCTCGTGATGACGGTGCACGTCCTGCACGCAGGTGACGGATACTCATATCTGACGAACCAGGTTGCGGCGGGCGATCAGCAGGTCCGGCGAAGCGAAGACCTCACGGACTACTACACCGCTGAGGGTGCCAAGCCCGGCCAGTGGTGGGGCAACGGCCTGGCCTCCCTGGGGGTGTCCGGGCAGGTGTCCGCAGAGCAGATGCAGGCCCTCTTCGGAGAGGGGCTGCGCCCTGACGCAACCGCCTTCATCCAGGAGCAGATCGCCGCCGGCGCGTCCGCCTCCGAGGCCATCGACGCTGCCCGGCTGGGCCGTCGGTTCATGACCACGAACGACCCCGACACCGAGTGGCAGGTGCAGATCCACGCCGCGTCCGTCGCGTTCGAGCGGGACAACCACCGCGCCCCTGCCGACGCCGAACTGTCCGGCATCAAGGCCGACGTCGCGTTCGCCATGCTGCAGAAGTCACTGCGTCGCCCGGCCACGTCGGACGAGGTGTCCTGGTTCGTCGCGCTCCGTGTTCCGGACTGGAAGCAGCAGGTCTCCCGCGGCTACCAGGGGTTCCGCGACGAGGTCGGCCGGAACCCCGAGACCGGTCCGGAACGCGACCTGGTGAAGCACAACCTCGCCGCCGATCACCTGCGCGGTGCGCTCGGCCGCGAGGCCACGGCAGGTGAGGTCGCACGGTTCCTGACCGAGCGCGGCACCCCGCCTCGCCAGCCGGTCGCGGGCTACGACCTGGTGTTCAGCCCGGTCAAGTCGGTCTCCCTGCTGTGGGCGTTGGCGGACCGGAACGACCCCCGTGAGGCGCACATCGCACGTGAGGTGCACGCTTCCCACGAGGCTGCATGGCAGGGTGCGATGACGTTCTTGCAGGAGGAAGCAGCGTTCACCCGCACCGGCGCCGGCGGCGTCGCGCAGGTCGAAACGAAGGGCCTCCTTGTCGCTGCGTTCGAGCACCGCGACTCCCGCACCGGTGACCCCGACCTGCACACCCACGTCGCCGTCTCGACGAAGGTCGAGGGCGTCGATGGGAAGTGGCGATCGCTCGATGGGCGCATGCTGCACCGCCTCGGCGTCGCTGCCTCCGAGCGGTACAACTCCCTTGTCGAGGAGGAGCTGCGGAACCGTCTCGGTGTGCAGTTCGTCGACGAGTCCCGGGGCGCTGGCAAGCGTGACGTTCGCGAGATCATGGGCGTCGATCGCAGCCTCCGCGAGGGCTTCTCTTCACGCCGCGTCGGGATCGAGCAGGCGTACGCGGAGCTCGTCGACGAGTACGTGGCCGCCCACGGCCACACCCCGCCGAAGAACATCCAGCACAAGCTCTACGAGCAGGCGAACCTCGCCACCCGTGACCACAAAGCACCGCCGTCGTCGGAGCAGGACCAGG
>NZ_LR733647.1:0-1518 GCF_902506275.1 Exiguobacterium sp. 8A
GCCCTGGCCGCGTTCATCCTGTCGTTCACGTTCCTCGCGCTGACGAACCGTCCACCCAAGGACGAACGCGACCGACGCAAGCGCGCACGGCGCGACGGCCGGGAGGCCCGCACCGCGCTCCAGACGCGCGCTGCGGCGGGCAGCACGGTCACCACCCAAGCCGACCCGGGCCTCCAGGCCGGTCGCGTCGCGACCACCGAAGGGACTGACCGATGACATCCACGGAATCGACCTCGAAGGTGTCCCTACCGGATGTCCCTCAGTCGCAGGCTCCTTCGGCGCTGGCGTCGCGGAGCCGCTGGCGCGTCTCCCAGAGCTCCAGCGCGCGCCGGAAGCTCGACCGGTCCCCACGCTCGCAGATCGTCGTCACGGGGATCCTCGTCGTCGTCGCGCTGTACTTCATCGTCCCGCTGTACTGGGTCGTCATCGCGGCGACGAAGACCACGGGCGCGCTGTTCTCGACGAACGGGTTCTGGTTCGGCGGCGAGTTCGCGCTCTGGAGCAACCTGCAGCAGGTGTTCACCTACGACGGCGGCATCTTCGTCCGGTGGATCGCGAACAGCATCCTGTACTCCGGCGTCGGTGCGGTCCTGGCGACCTACTTCGCCGCGGCCGGCGGGTACGCGCTGGCGAAGTACGACTTCCGGGGGCGCCAGTTCGTGTTCGGCACGATCCTCGGCGGCGTGCTCGTGCCGGCGACCGCCCTGGCCCTGCCGCTGTTCCTCATCTTCAGCCAGGTCGACCTGACCGACACGTTCTGGTCGGTGTTCCTGCCGAGCATCGTCAGCCCGTTCGGCGTCTACCTGTCACGGTTGTTCGCGGCGTCGAGCGTGCCCGACGAGATCATCGAGGCCGCCCGCATCGACGGTTCCGGCGAGGTCCGCACGTTCTTCACCGTGGCCGTGCGGCTCATGTCGCCCGCGCTCGTGACGATCTTCCTGTTCCAGTTCGTCGCCGTCTGGAACAACTTCTTCCTGCCGCTCATCATGCTGAGCGACCCGAAGTGGTACCCACTGACGGTCGGCCTGAACCAGTGGAACGCGCAGGCCACCGGGTCCGGCGCGCAGCCGATCTACAACCTCGTCGTCACGGGATCGCTCCTCACGATCATCCCGATCGTGGTCGCGTTCCTCTTCCTCCAGCGCTTCTGGCAGTCCGGCCTCGCAGCCGGGTCGGTCAAGGCCTGACCCCTCGGACACCAGGCGCACGGCGACCCCGCCACGCGCCGCCCGGTCCGGCACACAGCAGCACCACCCCCTCCACGAAGAAGTGAAAGGCACTCCCATGAACAAGCGTCTCCGGCGCGGGCTCAGCGCCCTCGCCATCGGCGTCACCGCCGCGATCGCCCTCGCCGCGTGCGCCTCCGGCAGCTCCGGCTCCGGCGGTTCGGCCGACGACATCGACAAGGCCCTGAAGGACGGTGGCACCCTGACCTACTGGTCGTGGACCCCGTCGGCGAAGGCCCAGGTCGCCGCGTTCGAGAAGCAGTACCCGAAGGTGAAGGTCAAGCTCGTCAAC
>NZ_LR733648.1:0-1537 GCF_902506275.1 Exiguobacterium sp. 8A
GGTGTCGTTACGAACTCGGCGACGAGCTCGGCGACCACCCCGACCGGTGGAACGGTCGATTCGCCCCCGTCCACTGCGACCGTCACGATCACAGCGGCTCCTGCGTTGACGGTGACGAAGACGGCCAGCCCGTCGGCGGCTTCGGCGTACACGGTTGGTCAGGAAATCACGTACTCGTTCGTTGTCAACAACACCGGCAACGTGACCCTCTCGGACGTGTCGGTGAACGATTCGGGGTTCACCGGGTCGGGGCAGTTGGGCCCGGTTTCTCCGTCCTCGGTCGCGACGCTCGCGCCGGGAGGGTCGACAACCTTCACCGCGACGTACACGTTGACGCAGGCGGACGTTGACCGTGGGTCCACGTCGAACTCGGCGACCGCGACCGGTACCCCGCCAGGCGGCACACCGGTGGACTCGCCGCCGTCGACGGTGACGGTGCCGGCGAACCCGGCGCCGGCACTGACGGTGGACAAGACGGCGAACCGTCAGCAGATCACGAGTGCTGGACAGTCGATCACGTACTCGTTCAAGGCGACGAACACCGGGAACGTCACGCTGCGCGGAGTGACCGTCGATGACGCAGATTTTTCCGGTACCGGCACCCTCGGCGCGATCTCGCCAGCATCGGTTGCATCGCTTGCGCCGGGAGCGTCGCGAACGTTCACTGCGACGTACACGACAACCCAGGCGGATGTCGACTCCGGTGCGCTGACGAACACGGCCACCGCTTCGGGAACTCCGCCCACTGGTGATCCGGTGACGTCGGGTCCGTCCTCAGTGAGGATCCCGGCGTCGGCAAATCCGTCGCTGTCGGTTGTGAAGTCGGCGAGCCCGTCGGGGCAGAGTTCCTACACGGTCGGGCAGCGGATCACCTACTCGTTCGTGGCGACGAACACCGGCAACGTGACCATGTCGAATGTCACTGTCGATGACTCCGACTTCAACGGCTCTGGTCAGCTCGGCACGCTGACACCGGCCTCGGTTGCGTCCCTGGCACCGGGAGCATCGAGGACCTTCACCGCCACGTACACCCTGACCCAGGCTGACGTCGATCGGGGGTCAACGACGAACTCCGCCACTGCTACCGGTACGCCGCCGGGCAGCGGAACGCCGGTGCCATCGGACCCGTCCACTGTGACTGTCCCGTCGACGCCGAACCCGTCGCTGTCGCTGGTGAAGTCCGCCAGTCCCGCGACTGGTGCGAATGTTGGCGACACCGTCACGTACTCGTTCCGTTTGACGAACACCGGCAACGTGACCCTGACTGACGCAACGGTCAACGAGGGCGCGTTCTCCGGTACCGGTGACCTCTCCGCAGTGGACTGCCCGGTTGCGGCGAATTCGCTTGCGCCGGGAGCATCGGCAACCTGCACGGCGACCTACACGCTGACCCAAGCCGACGCTGATGCGGGTGTCGTTACGAACTCGGCGACGAGCTCGGCGACCACCCCGACCGGTGGAACGGTCGATTCGCCCCCGTCCACTGCGACCGTCACGATCACAGCGGCTCCTGCGTTGACGGTGACGAAGACGGCCA
>NZ_LR733690.1:0-1006 GCF_902506275.1 Exiguobacterium sp. 8A
ATCGTGCAGCTCTTGCCGTGCGTCGACCGCGGGGAGTCGACGCCGGAGTCGTTCGCGCTCCTCCTCGCGGAGCGGGACCGGATCACCGCGCAGCTGGCCGAGCTCGAGGCGGTCCGCGGGCGCCTCGAGCAGGTCATCGCGATCACCGAGCACCCCACCGCCGAGCACTGCCCGGCACTGCGTGACCGACCTGCGGAGCCGGTCGCGGCCTGAGACACCACCCCAGGACGGACGGGAGGCCCGTGGCGGGTCCGCCACGGGCCTCGCGTCCCGAGCGGGTCGCTGACGACGCTCGCACCACCAGCGCGTGGCGCGAGCGCAGCACGCCCGGTGTCGCCGGGGCACCCTCCTCGAGCTGGGCGACGAGCACCCCGACGGCCGTCGCCGCTGTGCGGTCGAAGTCGGCCGACACCGTGGTCAACGCCGGGGTGGAGTACGCCGACTCCTCGATGTCATCGAACCCGACGACCGCGACGTCGTCCGGCACGGTCCGGCCCGCCAGCTGCAGCGCGCTCATCGCCCCGAGTGCCAGCGCGTCGTTGCAGCAGACGATCCCGTCGACCGGCACCCCGGCCTCCAGGAGCTGTCGTGCAGCCGCCGCCCCCTCGGCCCGGTGCCACAGCGCGGTCGGCACGACGCGCTCGGGCGCGAACGGCACGCCGTGGTCGTCGAGTGCCTCGCGGTAGCCCCGCAACCGCTCCTGCGCCGTGCGCACCGGGCCCGCCGGATCGGAACCGATGAACGCGATCGAACGACGACCGGCGTCGAGCAGGTGGGTGGTCGCGTCGCGCAGGGCGTCGGCGTTCGACATCGCGATGAACGGCACGGGTGCGTCCGGGATCGGCTCACCGAGCACGACCAGGGGGAACTTCACCTCGAGTGCGGCGGCGTCGCTCGGACGGACGGTCAACGGGCTGTAGATGATGCCGTCGATGGAGTGCTCGCGCATCCGGGTGATCGCGTCCGCCTCGCGCACGCCGCTCGCGGTCTGCCCGATCAGCACCGT
>NZ_LR733691.1:0-2628 GCF_902506275.1 Exiguobacterium sp. 8A
ATCTCCATCCGCGCCGACGGCGTCGGCCCACGCGCCGACCGTCGCTCCCCTTGGCGACGGGGTACCTCCGGATCCCGCCGACGGCCGCAGCGCTGCTGCTGCGCCCTCTGAGGGTGGAGGAAACGGCCCACAGAACAGTGAGAGCGTCACGATTCCTGTCGCGATCAACAGTGTCGACGTTGGGGGCGGCGCTTTCTACCCGATTGTCACAGGTACTGCCTCGCCGGGGGTAATGGTCCGTTTGTCCGGACAGTCAGGGGTACTAGCATCCGTCGTTGCTGATGCGCAGGGGCGTTGGCGCTCCGGAAGTCTTGCGGTCCCTGCCGGGACTTCCCAGATCACCGCCACCGCCAATGGCACGACTGCGGTCACGAGCCTGACTCTTCGCCAACCAATCGTGTCGACCTCGTTTCGCGGAACCACGATCAGCGTCGGGGTCTCCGGATCCGCCCAGACTGTCTACGTCGCGACCTACGACAACGTACGGATCGGTCGTGCGGCTGCAGCCGCCAACGGCGCCGCGACGATCACGGGAAGCGTTGACATGACGCGCGGTACGCACAGCGTGGTCGTCCGTGCCGACAACGGGACGCGAGTCGGCCCGAGCACGATCGTCACCGTCGCGCTGTAACCCCGTCGCACCCCCACCCGGACCTGCCCACGCGGAGCGCGACATCTTTTTTGAGAACCCGCGTCATAGCTGCGCCATCACGGCGTCCCAGTCCTGATGGCGCTCCGTCATCGTACGGGTCACAGTTCAGTCACAGGTACCGCGTAAAGCGGATAGTCTGGGCTAGTGTCCACCTGGGGTTCTCTGCTGATTCCCAGGGCAATGACCATGACGACCTTGATCCATCGCCTCTTCGGCGGGGCGCGATGGAAGGTCGATGAGCTGATCGGTGACTCATGCGTAATCCGCACCCCCGTTTGATTGTTGACACGCAGCGGAGGCGATACCGTCTGGGCGCATTGGCTGCGCTCTTCGCGCTGGTCCTCGCGATGCTCACGACGATCGGATCCGGTGTGACGAGCCAGGTGGCCCGCGCAGCGGACGCGGTCTGCCTCCCTGGGAACATCACCGTCAACACGTTCAACGGTGCGCAGTCGGTGTTGAACAGGTACTCGTCGACAGGAACGCTCCAGGCGAGCTCACCACTCGTGCAGTCGTATGGAGACATCGGCTTCTCGAGCGACGGCCTCACTCTCTACGGAATCTCCGGGAGCACGCTGTACACACTTAACCCCAACACGGGGGCAGAAACCGCCTCGGTGAACATCTCCGGCCCGCAGCCGACCACGGGCGTAAACAACGCTCTGAGCTCGCTGCCGGACGGGTCGATGCTGTACGCCTCGGGGGGCAGTCCGACCATCTACCGACTGAACCCGACGACCGGGGTTTCATCGCTGTATCCGGCTTCCCTGCCGACTGGGTACAACTCCGCGGGTGACTTCCTCTCCCTCGCTGACGGTGACATCCTCGCCGTGACGGGCAACCCGAACGGTCAGAACGCGTTGGTGCGTATCCACCCGGATAACACCACGACGGTCGTGGGCACCGTTCCCAATTCGTTCGGTGCGGCCCAGAGTGGTGGCAAGATTTACCTTGCTGGATCCACTGGGAATTTCTACGAGGTGGCCTCGATACCGACCGCTGCGTCGAACGCGACCATCCCGACCAAGACGCTGGCGTCGACGGGTCTCCCGTTCGGTGGTGCGACGTCGCAGCAGGACAGTGGGCTGTGCTCGGACCTGCAGGTGACGAAGACTGCTGATCCTGCATCCGGGACGGCACTGCGTGCAGGGCAGACGGTGAACTACACGATCACCTTGTCGAATGCGAACGGTACTGCTCCGGCACAGGTCGACCAGACTGATGCGCTCTCTGCTGTTCTGGATGACGCGACGATCACCACGCAGCCCACTGTGTCCTCCGGTACGCGCCTGACCGTCAGCGCTGTCTCATCCGGCAGCTTCCGGGTCTCCGGAATCATTCCCGCCGGCGGACAGACGGTAGTCACCTATGCGGTCCGCGTGAATAGCCCAGACACGGGCGATCACGTGCTGTCGAACTACGCGATCCCGACCGGCACGGCCACGCCGACGAGCTGCGCGACAACGAACACTGCCTGCACCACGCATCCGGTGGCGGACATTACCGTTACGAAAACCGCTGACCCCTCCGCGCCGTCGGCCTACCGGGTTGGACAGGTCGTGAGCTACTCGTTCAAGGCCACGAACACCGGTGCAACGACGCTTTCGAATGTGAACATCAACGAAACCGCCTTCACCGGTTCCGGGCAGATGAGCGCGGTCTCTCCGTCTTCCGTTGCATCGCTTGCTGCGGGCGCGTCCAGCACGTTCACCGCCTCGTACACACTGACGCAGGCTGACGTGGACCGCGGGACGACCTCGAACACGGCGACCGCGACCGGCACACCGCCCGGTGGTACGCCGTTGACGTCGACTCCGTCCACAGTGACGGTCCCCGCGAACGCTGCTCCGGCATTGACGGTGACGAAGTCTGCCAGTCCGTCGGCGGCTTCGGCGTACACGGTTGGTCAGGAAATCACGTACTCGTTCGTTGTCAACAACACCGGCAACGTGACCCTCTCGGACGTGTCGGTGAAC
>NZ_LR733692.1:0-7899 GCF_902506275.1 Exiguobacterium sp. 8A
AAGAGGCCCCCATAAGGGGACCTCACATTCGGGAATCGAGGAACGGCATACCTCGGTATCCATGGTTATTAGACAAACAGTGCATTCGGAAAGGGATCAGCAATCCCTATATATCTAGCATAGCAAAATTCTCGGAAAGCGCAACAAAAGACGTCCTCCTCTTCCGAGGGGGCGTCCGATCCCGATCGTTTCCGCGACCGGGATGTGAGGCATCCTAAACAAAATCCTCTGCACAATCCAATCACTAGGAGAAGGTAGGGAAGCGCCTCCCTGCCTTGTCGTCATTTTACCAGAGGAACGCAGATTTCGAAAAAAAACCTTACGCTTGGAGAATCTCTCGGCGTTTAACTTACCAAGTTAAACTATCAACAAACCACTATTCTCCCTTCTGAAGCAGGAGTTCTTGCAGTCGTTGGACAATTCCTTTTAGAGAAGTTAGGAAGGTCAGTCGAGATTAAAATAATAACGCGGAGGCGATGTATTTGCTCTTTTCACAGCGAAACAACATAAAAGATATCGATTTGTTCCCCTACGATGGAGATGTGCCAGAACGTCTCAGAATTCAGATTTTTCATTTGATTATTGCTGTGTACGAGATTCGAAACACGGAATTCGTTGGACTAACATCCGACGCACTAAATCAAGTGTTTTACAAAAACGCTTTTGCAGAAATCAGACAACACCTTCTTGAAGAACATGGACTGCTAAGTCTCCTCGACGCTCCTGGTGATACAACAGATGGTCCAAACGAAATTGAATCCTGTCTAGACTTCTTGTTGTATTGCGAAGAAGGAGACTGGGTCATCGACATGGTAGAACTATTGATTAAATTTGCTTTCGATTGGAATTTGATAGGACCTCAAACGATAGAAACCCTGAACAAAAGATTCCGGGAGAACGGAATCGGACTCGAATTTGTGGAAGACCGCTTCATTAAAATCAACTCCACGATCCTCCATGTCGAGGCTGTCAGGCCGGCGCTTATGCTCATGCGCAGCACAGGATTCTCCGGTCCCCTTGATGAATATCTGGAAGCGCATGAACAGTATCGGAACGGGGACAACAAGGCCGCCATCACCTCCGCCGCCAAGGCGTTCGAGAGTACGATGAAGACCATTTGCCAAGCAAAGGGATGGCCAACAAGTAAAGGGACGGCCGCCGCACTCATACAAGCGCTTTTCGACAACCAGTTCCTCCCGAACTATTACCAGACCCAGCTCAACTCGCTCAGAACAACACTGGAGGGGCTCCCGACCGTCCGAAACAATAACACGGGACATGGGCAAGGGCCGAACATCATTGATATACCGGACTATTTGACCCAATATGCCCTCAATCTGGCAGGTGCCAACATCACTCTCTTAATTCAAATCTACAATAAACATTTTATTAAAGGGGAATCGAAATGAATCATAAACTAACAAGTCAACTTTATGCGAAATTCAAAAAAAACACTCAAAAAATATTGAGTGCACTTCAGCATTTTCAAGATAATAAAAAAAGAGAGGGTTACCTTGATTGGATGGAAACACGTTCGAAGTTCATCCAAAAAGAAAAACGTTTTCGAGATGCCGTGGTAAAAGAATGGGCTGATCGAAATCATGAAGATCGGAAAATGTTAACAAATTTTTCGGTTGGCGACGTCATTCATGCCGATTTCGGGTTCAACGTAGGTTCAGAATTCGGCGGAACACGCTATGCAATTGTTCTTCATCATTCGCCCCAGAGAAGCAATACAATCTTTGTGACCCCGCTTCGATCTGCCAAAGCGGGTCGATCTGCTCGCCCCACCGAAATTGATTTAGGGGAGATAACCTGTATCATTCAGCGAACCAATACCACAATGAACAGTTGGGCCGATTTACTTCAGTCTCGTCCGGTCTCCAAAGTCAGAATGATTGGACAAAATCCGGTCGGGAAAATTTCGACAGATCAATTGAACGCCTTGAAACTGAAATGGATCAAACTAATTGTTCCAGAAATCATGCCAGACCCTTAAAAAAAAAGTGAAAGCAAACCTCATTCACATTTAGGAGTTTATATGCTATGATATATATACCTTACCGGTTAAATTCCGGTCCCACGTCGCTGACTTGATCTACAAGTGATCTGTTGAGGTTGCTTCCATCGCAACCGAACGCGCCTTAGCGACGGTAAAATTAGACCATATCGGTACCCAATCCGATCCGACACCCTTTAACGATAAGGGTGTCTTTTTATTTCCGAGTTATACTCTCATCATCCAGCTCAACAGCATATAAATAACCGGTCTCCCATGATTGATTATCTGACGCAGCATATGCCATTCCAAACCAGACGATTCCTAGTTTTTCGGATTCCTCCATCATCCTAGACATATCTTCCCCCCATTTAAAGCGAGACTGATTATCTACTTCCTCCCACACCATATCTACTTCTTGAACATACGAGTGTACACTTTCAATTAATTCATTTTGTTCATTTTGTTTAAAATCGGCATGGTTGAAAGCCATCTGATGCCTTCCACATAAAGTGTTCAGCAGTTCATGACCGTCTCTCATTTCTTTTAAAATACAAATATCTCCACACTCATTTTCTAAGACTTTTCCAAGTTGTTTTAGTGTAGATAGTCTTGGAATTTCTCCATTTTCGATACGAGTAATCGTTCGAACAGACACCCCTGATTTTATTTCTAATTCTTGTTGCGTCATTCCTGAAACACTTCTGATCACCTTAAGCCAGTTACCTTTCATAAAATCCGCCCCGTTTCGATAAGTATTTGATACATCGATCGTAGCAAGTTCGACACTCTTTTCATATAGACAATCTATAGACACTTAGTTGCCCGTTCTAATGCCCTCGTATAAAGGAGTTAACGCATACAGCCAATAGAACAACTTCAAATAGTCTTCCTCGGTCAAACAATCATAATCATAGCTCCCGTGTAACATTTTGTTTCGTGACAGTCGGTTCACCTTTTTACCGTCTTTGTCTTCATCTACAAAAATCTGATACACCCCAAGGAGTGCTGTCCCCTCAAAAAAAGTGCGAATCCTTCGTTTTTCTCTCATTTCCTTTGTTGTTTGTCTCGTCCCTTTATCTATTCCTTTCTTTCTTTTAGAGTTCAAGTACTGTGTCGAATCTGTTTGCCCACAAAAAAACCCCTCCTTATCTTGTGCCAAACCCCAATTCAAAACAAAGAAATCGATTACTGGATAAAGAGCAATCATCGCTATCTCTATTTCTCCTCGTCTATAAGCATTTGCTGATTGCTTTATCAAATGATGATGTCTTATCAAAAATTCCAACTTTGTCAACTTAGACAGTGTTTCATCAAAACTAGTTTCCATCCAACTTAGCACGACATCCTTTCGAAGCATCGTGTCATAACCCGACAAATCAAATTCTGATAAGTAATCAGAATGCAAGAAGATATTTTCTTTGGACATTTCATCTGCAAATTCAATAATATCAAGTGACGCCTCCGAGAAGTGATCCTTAAGATATTCCACCGTTTCACGTAGACGTTCTTTCCACTCTTCGTTGTGTATTTCTAATCCTTTAATGGAGGAAATTCCGCTTGTAGCACCCTCTATAGATTTGTTAATATCGCGCAATACAGTTTTCATAGGTGCAAATGCAGACACAAGTGATTGAAGATTTTTATTAATCTTAGATAGATTATCATTAAACTGCTCAAGTTCTTTTTCTTTCCCCTTCTCCACACTTAACCCCCTATTCTATCGTTCCTCTATTTTTGTAACTGCATTCTTTCATATTTTTACAAAATGTGGATCGCGAGATGCCCAGCGTTTTCGAGATATCGGAGACGGTCATGCCCACCCCGTACATCATCATGACTCGGGTCATGACCTCCGAACCTCGCGGCCCTCAGCCCTGTGTTCGTCCGTTCCCGGATCAGTTCGCGCTCCATCTCGGCCAATCCAGCCGAGGCATGCCGCGAGTTCGGGACGGCGTTTCACGCTCGATGCCTTCTCTTGGAAGATTCGTGTACATCCGGCCCTCTTCAGCCCATCGAGCTGGGCGTCCAACTTCTGTTCGGCCGTCGAAACGCGCGCATATCCTATTTTGTCATGATGCACCTCCTGATGTGTGTTTTCCCGTGATGCAGAAAAAAACGCACTCAGAAGGAGCAACAAAAGACGCCCTCCTCTTTCGAGGGGGCGTCCGATCCCGATCGTTTCCGCGACCAGGACCTAGGGCATCCTAAATAAAACTCTCAATACAATCACTTAGGAGTTGTAAACATGCGGGCAAGGAACCGCCTCCCTGCCTTGTCGTCATTTTACCAGAGGGACGTAGATCTTGAAAAGCCCCTCATGACCGGACGGAGGGGCACAGGGCAGAAAGGGGTCCCCGGGACCACCGGTGCGTTTGTTCATTTTCATCGGAACTGTCGTATACTGGAGACAGATAGGATCACAACCAGAGAGGAGGATGCAGATGCATCAGACGAAAGTGGCGCGCGCGATCAAGGAACGGATGGAGGAGGTGGCCTCGGAACGGGGGACGACGCTCCATGCCGTGCTCCGGGAGATGCGCGCGAACCCGAAACCTTCAGAGACACCACTCTCCTCACGACCGCCGGTCGACATCGACATCGTGTATCACTACTGCGCGCGGCTCGACATCTCGCTGACAGAATTCTTCAGGGACGACCGGTTCCGATGAAGGGAGGGGAAGGAGATGCGCCAACTGTACCGTGCGCTCCACGAACAGGCGGAGGAGCTATGCCGCACCCGATCCGATGTACAGATGATGGTGGAGGACGCCGAAGTGTTCCAGCTCGCCCTGTCGACAGAGAGGCAGTCCGTACACGGGAGCATCCGGGTGATCCAAGGCTTGGAAGACACCTTGTTCATGGTCCTGTTCTCGCAACATCCGGGAGAGGCGTGCGAGCTGGTGATCCGTGTACACCGACGGGCGTCCAGGGACATGTACAACTTCAACTTCAGGACCACGAACGCATTCAACATCGGACCCGGAGACCTGGTGGGGGGACGCCTACTCGATGTGCTGATCGCGAAGACGGCGCGTAGGTTGAACAAGAGGGTGTCCCGTCCGCGGACACGTGGATGAGCGGACACCGAGGCGCCGTGACGGCTTGAACAATGACCCTAAAAAGGGAAGAGGAAGGGCACTCTGGCGCCCTTCCTCTTCCCTTGTCACCATGCTCAGGAGGCCAATCTATCGTACGACCCATGTGGGCACAGGTCGGTACGGGTCAGGCAACCATCGCGAGGCTGGAGAGACACCACACCGTCTTCACCCCGCGATGGGAGGACCATAGCCGGTCGGGAGTCCCTCCGGCCCCTCGATCGGCGAACGATCTATTGATAACATTCCTCTATCCGCCATCCGTTAAACAGAATATTCTAACTATTTGTACATTCGGGTCCTCCGACACCCCGTATCCGTCCGGTTGGCGGCGCACATGGTTTCAAACCCTCGAAGTCCGGGAAAGAGAGACATATATTGAATCACTCGCTCAGCCTCGTGCCGAACAGCTCGTTCCGTGGTTTCGTGCCGTCCCTAGCACGGGACCGCGAACGATAGATAGCCCCAAAGGGGGACGATGTCATGCCCGACATCGTCCCCCTGTCCTCGTCCGGAACGCACTCTGGCCCTCACCTCTCCACGAGGCGCCCTGCCCCGACGGCGGTGGCATACACGAGCCCGACCGTCGAGGTCGGGTCTCCCGGATCCGACGTGGCCAGCCCGAACCACCAGATGCCGAGCCTCTCCGACTCCCTCATCAAGTCGGAGAGCCGAACGGCCTCGTGGTGACGCGACGCGTCACCGAGGTCCTGCCACACCATGTCGATGGTCTGGATATGCCCGACGATGGACCAGAACAGCTCGACCTGTTCCGAGTCGCTATGAAGGTCATGTTCGTGGACAATCCTTCGGTTCCCACAGACCGTCGCCAACAACTCGTACGCCGTCCGCAGGTGGCGAAACACCGGCACGCCGGGTCCGTCCGCCTCCAACGCCTGACAGAGTCGTTTCAACTTCTCCGCCTCCGGCATGGCACCACCCTCGACCTGTTCCAACACGTCCAAGGGAACCCCCGTCCGGGAGGCGAGCTCTTCGAGCCCGATCCCACGCGTCCGTCGGTATGCCCTCAACCAGTTCTCCTTCATCGCGTCCACCCCACTCGATCCGACCATCGGATGTCTTTTCCTCTATCCTAGCAAGCCCCTGTCGATTTTCCCAGTCCCAAACCTCCCAGTGACATGGCGGGCGTCGAGAGGATGAGCCCGATGGACTGCGGCGCGATCCGGACGACCATGCGTCCTATCGGAGGACACAGGGTCCCGATGTACGGAGGCGTACATAGACGTCCTCATAACGGGTCGCCTCGATGCGTCCGGACCATTCGAGCACACGCCCGTCGCTCAGCCTCACCCGTATGCCGACCCCGTCCCGCCGCTCCTTCGAGCTGTAGGCGAGGTGGGCGATCTGTCGACGCGTCACCTCGTCTGGCACGAGCCCGAGCCGGAGGAGGAAGATGGTCGTCCCGGACCCGATATCGACGGATGCCGGCAACAGCTCGACCGGGACCCATTCGTCCTCCGGACGCAGGCGCAGCCATCCGGGCAGGTTCAGTCCCGTGACCGGGCGCCTCATGACGCCCCTCCGCTCTGTCTCATGTACTTGTAGAAGGTGGATCGCGAGATGCCGAGCGTTTTTGAGATATCGGAGACGGTCATGCCCGCCCCGTACATCATCATGGCCCGACTCATGACCCCTGGGTCGATCGGCTTCCTGCCCCCCGTCCGGCCCCGCGCCCGCGCCGCGTCGAGGCCGACCCTCGTCCGCTCTCGGATGAGCTCACGCTCCATCTCGGCGAGCCCGGCCATCATCGTGAAGAAGAGCCGTCCCGCGGCCGTCCCTGTGTCGACACCGAGGGTGAGGATATGAAGGTGGACCCCACGCTCTTTCAGATCGTCGACCAACGCCAACAACTGCCTCGTCGTGCGCCCGAGGCGGTCCAGCTTCCAGACGACGAGGGTGTCCCCTTCGCGCAGGTAGTCGAGGCATGCCGCGAGTTCCGAACGGCGTTTCACGCTCGATGCCTTCTCTTGGAAGATCCGTGTACATCCGGCCCTGTTCAGCTCATCGAGCTGGGCGTCCAACTTCTGTTCGGCCGTCGAGACGCGCGCATATCCGATTCTTGTCATGATGCACCTCCTGATGTATGTTTTCCCGTCATGCAGAAGAAAAAACACACATTGATAAAAAGATGAGTTTATGTACAGTATATCAAAAATAAAAAGGGCGATGGGACGCCCTTTCGTATTTTATGTGAATTCACGAACAAATTCGTTCTTTTAACGGTCGTTTTATGAATACTTGAGGGTGCCGGTGATCGTATAGCTCATCGCGCGTCCCCCCCGACCGGCCAGCCTATCTCGGCCGCCGGCGTGAACGACTCATACGACGCGTTCGTCCCTCTATAGACGTATTCCCCCGGCGGGCCCTCGTTCCCCTTCGAGTCGACGCCGTACACGTAGTACGTCTCGCCGTGCTTGTACTGTGTATGGTCGAGCGGGATGTCGACGGTCCAATAACGCGTAGGGTCAAAGTCTTGCGCGTCCATCACCCGGCCGTCGGCGTCCTTGATGACGACGCGGTGCGTCCCGCGGCCGACCCTGGCACGGAACACGTAATCGCCATCGTTCCATCCCATCTGGACGCGGATGTCCGGCGTCACGACCAGGCGCTCGCCCTCGCGGCCCCGCTTGTCGATCGAGACGAACTCGAAGATGGCCGTGTCCGAGAGGTCGAGCCGTTGCTCCCACGGCAGGTAGAAGTGGACGTTATCATACGCGTGTCGAAGCCCGACCGTGTTGTAGTAGACCCCGTCGATGTAGAGACGCATCCGGTCGACATCCT
>NZ_LR733649.1:0-1046 GCF_902506275.1 Exiguobacterium sp. 8A
CTCGGGCGCCGAGGGTACCCAGTCGACGTCGGTCTGCACGAGCTGCCGGATCGACTCGACGAACGCCTCGACCGGGAGCTCCGGGAGCGCCAGGCGTCGGGCGGACCGCTGGAAGCGCTTCGCGTTGGCGTCCGGCCGGAACGACCAGACCGAGCCGTCTGCGTGCCGGTATGCCTTGAGCCCCTCGAAGATCTCCTGGGCGTAGTGCAGGACACTCGCGCTCGGGTCGAGGGACAGCGGGCCGTACGGGTGGATCGACGCGCTGTGCCAGCCGTCGTCCAGTGTCCACTCGACCGTGGCCATGTGGTCGGTGAAGTGCTTGCCGAAGCCCGGGTCGGCGAGGATCTGCTCTCGCTCCGCGGCTGCGCGGCGGTCGGCGGACGGGGTGCTGGCGAACTCGAGTCCGAAGGCGGTGTCGGTGCTCATGGGGAGGACTCCTTCTCAGGCGGTGGTGGTGCGTGCCGTGACCGCGGCGGCGATCGCGTCGCCGATCTCGGCCGTGCGACGCGGCGTGGTGCCCCGGTCTGCGAGGTCGGACTCCACCGCAGCCGTCACCGCCGCCGCCAGGTCACCGCGACCGAGGTGGTCGAGCAACAGGGCGACGGAGCGGATCGCGGCAGTGGGGTCGGCCTGCTGCTGGCCTGCGATGTCCGGTGCGGAACCGTGGACCGGCTCGAACATGCTGGGGAAGGTGCCGTCCGGGTTGATGTTGCCCGAGGCCGCCAGACCGATGCCGCCGCTGATCGCGCCGGCCAGGTCGGTGATGATGTCGCCGAACAGGTTGTCGGTGACGATGACGTCGAACCGTGCGGGGTCACGGACCATGTGGATGGTGACCGCGTCCACGTGCTGGTAGTCGACGGTGACGTCCGGGTACTCGGCGCCGACAGCCGCGACGGTGCGCTGCCAGAGGGCTCCGGCGTGCACCAGGACGTTGCTCTTGTGGACGAGGGTCAGGTGCCGACGCGGGCGTCGGTCCGCCAACGCGAAGGCGTACCGCACGACCCGCTCGACACCGAAGGCGGTGTTCAACGAGACCTCGGTCG
>NZ_LR733693.1:0-5011 GCF_902506275.1 Exiguobacterium sp. 8A
GCGGTACCCGAGGCGGGCGAACGCTTCCCCGGGAAGGGCGGGTTCCCCGTCTCGCGCCGACGGCGCAAGGACGGGCGCTATGACATCTATATCGAGGACGACGCCTACAACTTCCTGATCTACGGGACGACCCGTTCCGGGAAGGGCGAGACGTCGATCTTCCCGTCGATCGACCTGTACAGCCGGGCGGAGAAGCAGTCGAGCATGGTTTTACACGACCCCAAGGGCGAGCTCTACACGGCGTCCCGGGCGACGCTCGAAGAACGCGGGTACCGCGTCCTCGCGCTGAACCTGGCCGACCCGACGAACTCGATGCCGTACAACCCGCTCGGGGCGGTCATCCGCGCCTATCGGCAGGGGCTCGCCGAGGCGAAGGCCACAGGCGGCCGGCCGAACCTCGACCGTGCCGTCGCCTATGCCGAGACCGTCGTGGTCTCGTTCTTCTACGACCCGAAGGACCCGACGAACTTCTGGATATCGTCGGCACGCGCGCTCGCGAAGGCACTGATCCTCGCCGTGTGCGAGGAGGCGGCGCAGGTCGAGCAGCAATTGCGCCGGCTCGTCCCGGGCAGGGACGAGGCCTACTATGACCGCCATTCGTGGGACCGCGTCACGATCTACCAGATGACGAAGATGCTCGAGGAATATCGTCCGATCAAGGACCCCGAGACCGGGCAGGAGTTCTTCCCGCTCGACGCCTACTACGACGGGATGGACCCGTCCCACCCTGCCAAGACGGCGTACGCCTCGTTCAGTTTCGCCGAGAAGAAGGCGCGCAGTGGGATCTGCCTGTCGCTACTGGAGAAATTCCAGGCGTTCACGTCGGACCAGATCGCACGGATGATGAGCCTCGACACGGTCGACCTGTCGGCCGTCGGGTTCGACGAGGAGCGCCCGACGGCGATCTTCCTCATCGTCCCGGACTACGACCGGAAGTATCACGTCATCGCGTCGCTGTTCATCAAGCAGCTGTACTTCCTGCTCGTCGAGGAGGCGTCCCGACGCCCGGGCCAACGATGCACGCGCGAGGTGCTGTTCATCCTTGACGAGTTCGGCAACATGCCTCCGATCGAGGGACTCGAGAGCATCGTGACGGTGTGCCTGAGCCGGAACATCCGGTTCCACCTGTACCTCCAGGCGTACGGCCAGCTCGTCGCACAGTACAACGAGCACATCGCCAAGACGGTCGCCGGGAACTGTGGCTACCAGGTGTTCATCCACTCGGCGGACTATGAGACGTGCAAGATGTTCTCGGACCTGTTGGGGAACCGGACGGAGACGACCGTCTCCCGTCAGGGCGCGCTGTTGACGCTCGACAAGAGCTTCAACGAGTCGAGCCATGAGCGCGCGCTCATGACCCCGAACGAGCTGATGCACCTCCAGGAACGCGAGTGGATCCTGTTCCGTCCGTTGAAACGGAAACGGCTCGACGGGAGCCCGATGTTCTCGTACCCGATCTTCAACAAGGGCGAGTCGCGGATGCGCTACCGGTACGAGTACCTGTCAGAGTGGTTCGACCCGTCGAGAAGCGTCGGCGAGGTCGGCAGTCGCGCGGCGCACGCCGACCGTCCGATCGACGAGCTGATGTACGTCCAGGCGGACGTCTACGTGGCGCGCCTGTTGGAGGACGGGGAAGACGTCCGAATGGATCAGGGGGGCATACAGGCGTCGCTGACACAGGCGCTGGACATGTTGTCGTCCACCGCCGTGTCGCATGAGCCCGAGCCCTCGACGCCCGCGCCAGTTGCGGCCCCGGTCGAGACGAAGGTCGGGCGGGGCTATACCCCGGCCCCGGAATCACCGGTGGACGAGGACTGGATGACGCAGGAACAGAAAGACCTGTTGTTCAAGGAATACATGGACCAGGTCATCGCATGGCGCGAACGCCGTGTGTATGACGGCCCGATCACGCGTTTCACGCCCCCAGAGGGCGCTCCGGCCCCAGAAGACACCGTGGACGCGTCCACCGGACAGACGCAGGGATCAGCCCCATCTGAACCCTCCACGGTCAAACGAGAGTCCTCCTTGATGCCCCTCCCGACGCACGGGACGGACGTCCCGGCCACGTCGGAGAGTGGGGCGGAGACGCCTGCCACACCATCCGGGCTCGACCTGTTGGACGACACGTTCGGCATGACCCCTGAACCGACGCAAGAGGAACCTGTCCGCCCTTCTCCCGAACCGGATGAAGGGGAACCTCACGACTCGGACGTCGAAGAGCCGAATTCGTCTGACGCGACAGGAATGGAGCGACGGACGGTCAAAGAGTGGCTCGAACTGAAACAAGGAGAACTGATCCTGTCAAAACGGATCGGACTTGTGGTGATGGAACTGGGAAGACGGATCGACATGAAAGAACCTGTCGATGAGAATCGAATGTATGAACTCATCCACCCCTATCTCGTGAAGAAAGGGGATGAATCATAATCCAAGAATGGGAGAGAGATCGCTCATGAAACGAATGCGATGGAATGTATTACTAATCGGTGTCCTGTTGTTGCTCGGTGGGTTGTTGTTGACGCTGTCAGGCTGTGGCCGGGCGGAAGCGCTCGACACGCTGTACGAGGGTGAAGGTCCGACAATCATCACCTACGACGAGGCCAATGAAATGTTAGAGGCAGGCAAGACGTTCTTCTTCTATGAGGGTGGACGTTTCGACATCAAAGGTGAGTCTGAAATCTCGAAAATGGTGGATCGGGTGTTTAAAGAAAATGATGTCCACTATTTTATTATTAATGAGAGACAATACCCCCATGATGATCGAATCTATGCATTATTCCACTTTCCACATAGTGAAATTGGTCTCGTACATGAAGGTGAGATTCATCAAGGGGAACAGAACATCATCGCTGAGGGTGGGAAGACGCGTGAAGACATCGAACGTGACGTCGACAAGGACGTCCGTGAACTGTTGACACTCGTCGATCAATAAGCAAGAAACCGGGACGGCCCTCATGTGGCCGTCCTTTTATGTACGTGCCCGGACAACGGGCAGAAAGGAAGGGAACGATAAATGGAAATCACCGCAACGCTGTATGAGACGTTCGGTCCATACCTCGACATGACGAACCTATGGTCGGATCACCTCCGCCGGGAGCTCTGGAAATGGGTCGTCGCGCTCATGCAACTCCTTCAAGGCGTCGAGTCGTTGTATACGGGCGTCGACGAGCTGTTCCGCGGGTTCTTCACGAACCCGCTCATCGGACGACTCGAAGGGGTATTCGTCCTGTTCTTTTGGGCGTTCATGGTCATCCAAGGGGTCATCCTCGGATACATGATGTTCGTCAATCCCGCGATGAAGTACGGGAACGTGTTCCAGGCGTTCTTCTTCGCCATCGTCGTCGTCTTGATCGTGCCAGACGTCGTCTCGAAAGGGCTCGACCTGAGCGACAGTGGTCAGGTGTTCGTCGAGGAGGCGATGGGCGATGGCAACAGTGGGGCGCCGTTGTCGGAGATCGTCGTACGGAACAACGTCTATGACGTGAAACGGTTCATCGAGGACGGATGGCAGACGCCGCCGGGCGAGATGAGCATCTCCGAGAAGAACGGGTTGGACTCCCGTCAGGGCATCGTCCTGTTGAACCCGTTCAGTCGGGTCACGGACGAGATGATGGAAAGCGCTCTCGATGAAAAGATTCTGACACAATACTGGGACTCGGATCAAAACGAACCGGTCGAATTAGACGGTGGGCTATTCGGGATCGGAGAGGTCCGCTATTACCGCTATCACATCGACTTCTTCCCGATTTTCGTCCAGCTCGTCACACTCGCGTTCGCGCTCGTGTTCGTCGCCTTCAAGACGATGATGTTGCTGTATGAGATTCTGCTCGCGCAGGTGCTCGCCCCGATCGCGGCCGCCATCGGCGCGCGGGAGAGCGACACGATGCGCAATATCTTCAGCGAGCTTGCCCAGAAGCTCCTGACGCTCGTCATCCTCGTCCTCGGGTTCCGGCTCTATCTGTATTTCAGCAACCTGCTGTTCGCGTCGGATCAGGGCGGGCTCGCCAAACTGATCGGTCTGTTCGTCCTGACGATCGGGCTGTTCAAAGGGATCACCTACTTTGACAACAAGTTCGGAACGCGTGCCGGACTCCGCGAGGGCGTCGACATGGCCCGTGCGGGCGGTTCGGTGTTCACCGCCCCACTCTCTGCCGGGATTGGCGCGATGACGGGCGCCGCGGCGGTCAAACGATCGGCCGAGACGCTCAAGGGCAAGAAGAACGACGCCCTGCCGGTCCCGCTCAGAATCGACTACGGCGACTCGAAGAAGGACAAGACCGGATCATCGGCGGACGTGACATCGACCGTGGCGTCCCGATCGCCATTGGCCAAGTACGCCAAGAACGGTTGGAAGGCAGACCCGCCAAAGGGTGGCGCGACGAAATCGAAACCGGACGCCTCGCCCGCCTCGAAGGACGTACAGGCAACGCCTGACGGGACAGAACAATCGACACCAGAAACGGGACCGACACCTCGGAAACGTTGGAAGTGGCAAAACCCACAGCCCGATGAGGAGAAAGCGGTGGGGCAGGTGACCGGCGAGAGTTCAGTGCCCGGAACGCAGGAGGAATCGGTCCCGTCAGAACCGGCACCTAACGCAGACGCGAGACCGCATGTACGGTATGGACCGCAGATGTCACAGTCGGGTGAGCCTGCCCGGACCGGACAGGCGGAACCCGATCCGGATTCATCGACCGGATCGGCCGAGACCGGAGAGGCGAGCCCTCCACCCCCACAACCATGGCGATGGAAACGCGGGATGCAGGCGAACGAACAACCGAAACATCCTGACACGACCGTCCCACCTGAAGCACGTGCGGCGTACGACAAGACGCCTTCCCCGCCACCCCTGACGGAGCCGACGCCCCGTCAGACCCCGCCAAAACCGGCGACACCACAACGGCCAGAACGGCCGAAAGGAGAGATGAGACATGATCCGACGATTCCGCGAACGGCTGGAACGGTTCCAGCTGAGACGCATCCAAGACGGGCAGGCGAGACCCCGGAGGCA
>NZ_LR733689.1:0-1196 GCF_902506275.1 Exiguobacterium sp. 8A
GTGCAGATCTGCCGCTTCTTGTCGCAGTTCTTCGCGTGGACCGTCTCGGTCCACGTGTGGCAGACGACTGGTCCAGCATGTGCCGGAGCTGCAGCAGTGGGCAGGACCACACCCACTCCCGCCAGCGCAACTACCATCCCCATGCCGACCAGTGCCTGTTTGATCTTGCTCATCGTGCATCCCCCTGTTGTTCGAGCCGTTTGGCTCCTCATCGTAAACGAGCGGCTGTGTCCACACCATCGCCGGGAAGGGTGGGTTGCGTTGCGTCGTCCGCAGCGTGCGCTTCGATGATCGGGAGGTGGAGACGCTCCAGGTCCAGGTCCAGGTCCAGGTCCAGGTCCCTGCCCGCTGCTGACGGTGTCAGCGTCGCGCGCACTCGGGTCGCGAATCCGGGCGGTGGGAGCGTGCTGGAGGCCAGCATCCGATAGAGCGTCGTGCGGTCGACGCCCAGGTCACACGCCACGGCAGCCTTGGCTACACCAGTGCTGATCAGCCGCCGTGCTTCGATGAGCTGGTCGTCCGTCAGTTTCCGGGCTCGTCTCTCGGTTGACGTCGCCGATCGCCTCGAGCTGTCGATCGAGGTTCTGATCGGACGAGCTCACTCGAACGTAAGCGACGGTCTGCAACTTGTATTGCACCACTCCTAGACTCTCGCGCACTTCTGCCGCAAAAGGCCGAGCAGGCACCCGAGAACCACGCGAAACCGCCCGACGGTCGTCTGTTGCGCTGGGGTATGCCCCAGCGCTACATAGCTGCACATGCTGAGCGAGTCAAAGATTCGAGAGGTTCGACGACTGATCGCAGCGCAACCTGCGACGAAACCGACCCCGCCTTGACAACCGTAGGGTTTACCGCGGACCCTCCTCGGCATCCCTAGTTCACCCGTCCCATGGGACCCGATCAGCGACCTATGAGCTTGGTGACCGCAGCGAGGATTTGCGAGAACGTCGATACCGGGATGGCTTCGTCGTGGCGGTCATCGATAGCACGTGGTCCGAAGGCACGGTCCACGAACTCCAGCCGAGCGGTGTCGGACTCGGACTTGTCGACGTTCGCCAGGAACGGACCGAACGCCCGAAGCTCCAACTCCGTGCGCTTGCTATCTTGCCCAGACGACACGAACCGTGACCCGAGCCGGATCGCTACGGTGGCGGCGGATGCAGCCAAAGCCCCAATGGCGGCGCGGACGGCGAACG
>NZ_LR733654.1:0-1879 GCF_902506275.1 Exiguobacterium sp. 8A
CGGGCGAGACCGGACCGGCGCTGGTGGTGTTGAAGTGCACCCCGATCAGGCCGCCGTCCGAGCCGCCGAACGGCTCGTCCTTCGCCGCGGAGTGCAGCGACGTCAACTCGTTCGGGTGGACGCTCTGCCCCTGCTTCGGGTCGAGGTAGCGGGCCTGCAGGTACCCAGTGACGCCGGTCGGTGTCGGGGTTGTCTTCGTGCCGATACCCACCTGGTAGGTGGCGACGTCCTTGCCGGTGATGATGCTGAGGGTCTGCTCGCTCACGGACACGACCACGCGGGACGGCAGGGCCTCCCCCACGGTGAGGGCGTCCGTGCGGATCCACGCGGCGGTCTGCGCTGCAGCGTCACCGCTCGCACTCGAGGGGAGCTGCTGGCGGGCCGGTGTCAGGGTCAGCGTCCACGCGCCGTCCGTCCGGACCGGGACGACGGTCGTCGGGTCGCCGAGGAAGTTCGTCGCAGAAAGGTGCGCCACTGCACTTTTCTGCGCAGCACCGTAGAGGGCGACGTCCTTCGCGAGCGTCGCCGAACGGGCCAGCGCCGTGGTGTCCGTGCTGGCGTAGCGGATCAGGCCCGGGATCACCGCGTCATACCGGGCCTCCGGCAGGGAGGCCACCTGATCGGCGGTCAGAGCGCGGAACGGGCCAGGACGCACCGGGATCGACACCGTCGTGCTCGGCGACTCGGTCGGTGCAGAAAACTGCTCGGTCGGACGAGACACCACGGCGACCGTGATGCAGGTACCAACGACGACTGCAGCCGATGCAGCCACGAGAACGTTCCGCACGATGCTCGCGTGTGTGTGGTGGGCCAGGTGCAGGCGCGCGAGGGGTCGACGCGTCTGCACCTGACCGTCGTCGCTGTTGCGGACGACGGACGCGGAACCAGAGCCGTCAGAAAGCGCGGTCCGCGAGCATGGACGGGAAGCACGAATCGGGCTAGACCCCATATCCATCGTGTCCCTTCTGCTGGGGTAGAAGTACCGTTCCGTCAGTATGCCCTATTTAGAGCGAGTTGTGTTGCGATGTGCTCCAAATGAGGCGAACAAAGTTCCCTCAGTGCGCCAATAGGGTCATCGGGTGGGTAGACAGGGCAGCGGCGAACCGAACGAGTTCTCGAGGGCGTTCGTTGACGCGGTCGATGACCTGCGGATCCAGCGCGGCATTACGACGCCAGCCCTGATCACGCAGGCTGGGTTCAGTCGCGGCTACTACTACAAGCGCACCCGCGGCGAGACCTCGTTCAACACGAACGACGTGCAGACGATCGCCGAAGCGCTCGGCGTCTCCGTGGGCGAGCTCCTGGCGCCGGCCATCACCGAGATGGAACGGCTGCACGCTCCCCGGGATGAACGCCTGGAGCCAGCACTTCTCGGCTACCGGCTGCGGAAGCTTGTCGCCCTCCACGTCGCTCGCACCCCTGCTCCCCCGGTCGACCGTGCGGTGCGCGCTGCGTTGGCGAAGCGCGGACGGCTTCTGGCTGGTGCCGACTGGGAACGGCTCCTCGCCGGCGAGCCCACAGACGTGACGAGTGACGACCTTCGTGCGATCGCGGACTTCTTCGACGTGCCCTCGGAGTACCTGCTGCGCATCGCACTCCCCGGTGTCGTCGATCTCGTCGACGCGCGGCTGGAAGTGGAGATCGCCTTGGCAGAGACTGGTGTTGGGATCGCCGCGCGCTCGGTCAACGCAGCATCCGCGGCCGAGCTCCTGGCGATTGCCGAAGCGATCCGCGCCGCGGCGCCGACCGAGCGGGGAGGTACCGAATGAAGAAGATCCGAACGCAACGACTCACCACTCAGCTTGCTGAGGACGCCATCGCCCGGCTATCCCTGCCCGCCGGCCCGCTCACCTTTGAGACGCTGAGAACGGCCGTTGCC
>NZ_LR733698.1:0-1037 GCF_902506275.1 Exiguobacterium sp. 8A
GTGCGGTCTGCCCGCCCGTCGCGCACCGGAGCCCCCACCCGATGGGGGCAGGAGCTCCGGTGGTCAGATCTTCGTCCAATGAACTTACTCTTGAGGAATCACAAGCAAGCCGTCAGGTGTGCATGGCGGTGGGTATCGCAACGGAACGAGGTGGACATGGGCTCACGAGCAGCTGGAAATGTCGCGACGATCATCGCCGCAGGGTGTTTGGTACTGCTCCTCGTCGTCGTCTGGCTCCGCGGACAGCAGTCGATCGGAGACGGGTTCGCGATCCCCGTCGTGTCCGTGCTCGTTCTCGGGTTCACCGGCTGCACGGTGTGGGCCGGGGTCGTCGCCTTGCGTCGACGCGGGAGAGGACGCTGACGCCCGTCTGCGCGATCTGGCTTTCCTTGAGACGGCGCTGAGGCGGTCGCGCCGACCATCGCACACGGACCCGCTCGATCGACGGGCACCCGCTGGAGTGAAGGAGAGCCACGTGTACTTCCACAAGCAGGAACTGCAGTTCACGGCAACGCCCGACAAGCCCGACGCGATCTACGCCCGCAAGCTGCAGGAGGTGCTCGGTGGCCAGTACGGAGAGATCTCCGTCGCCATGCAGTAACAGTTCCAGGCGTGGAACATGCACATCCCCGGCAAGTACCGCGACATGGTGTTCGGCATCGGCGCCGAGGAGATGGGCCACGTCGAGATGCTCGCGACGATGATCGCGCAGCTGCTCGAGAAGTCCCCGCTCGGCATCACCGAGGACGCGCTGCAGGACGACCCCACGGTCGCCGCGATCGTCGGCGGCACCGACGTCCAGCACGCGATCGTCGCCGGTGCGGGCGCCCGCCCGGTGGACAGCAACGGCAACCCCTGGCAGGGCTCGTACATCACCGCCAGCGGCAACCTGCTCGCCGACTTCACGGCGAACGAGAACGCCGAGATGCAGGGTCGTGTGCAGGCCGCCCGGCTCTACCACATGACCGACGACCACGGCGTGCGGGACCTGCTGTCCTTCCTCATCGCCCGCGACACCATGCACCAGAACATGTGGG
>NZ_LR733638.1:0-1862 GCF_902506275.1 Exiguobacterium sp. 8A
CGTCCCGGCGATCTTCGGGTTCATCCTCAACGCCGTCAACGGCTGATCCGTCCACACCAGCGAGGGGAATCGCACATGAGCAAGCAGACCGCATCCCAGCCCCGGCGTCGCCGCCGGTGGTGGCTGATCCCAGTCGGGATCCTCGCGGCGATCGCACTCGTCGCGGTCGGCGTCACCATCGCGAACCTCGCCTCGCCGAACACCACCCGCACCCCGGCCGGGGCGGCCACCGAGGCCCCCACGGGCACCGGCAGCACCGCCCCGGTCCAGGGCGTCGACTACGCCTCTGGCTGCGTCGCCGGCCCGGACATCACATCGAAGGACCTACTCGAGCTCCGGGAGAAGAAGCAGTTCACCCCGCCCGGGGCCGCGGAGTTCCTCGGCGCGTTCATGCAGCTCTACAGCGCCGCGGACCCCGACCGGCGCCCGAACCTGCGGGAGACCGTCGACGACGTCGCGGACGGCACCGCGCACTCGATGCTCGCCGGGTCCGATCTGTCGAAGTCGGGCTACGACGACGGGCAGACACACGGCGTCGACCTGTCCGGTTCGGCGTACCTGGTCCGGGACAGCACCGACACCACCGTCACCATCGCCTTCGCCGGCCTCACCACGACGAACGGCAAACCCGACCCCGCCGAGGACAGCGCCTCCAAGTACCAGTACACGGGCGGCACCTTCACCCTCACCACCAGCGCGCAGGGCTGGGTCATCTCCGACGCCGATCCCTCTCCCGGCTGGGACGAGGGCCTGACGTCCGGCACCAAGTACAAGGAGGGCTGCTGATGGCATGCCAAGCAGGAGCAATCGTCTGCGGCGGCGGTGACGCACTCGCCAAAGGCCTGTCGTGGGTCTCCGGCGTGTTCGCCAAGGGCAAGGGGGCCGTCGAGGGTGTGAAGAAGGGCATCGAGTTCGCCCAGGACCCGATGGGCTTCATCACGCAGCAGATGCAGGACGCCGTGCACGCCGTGTCCGGGGTGCTGATCCCGTGGCTGCTCAGCGCTCTGCACCCGAACTACGACGCGCAGTGGTGGCTGAAGTCCTACGCGATGTCGTTCTCGGTGTCGATGTTCGTGCTCGCCGTGCAGCTGCTCTTCATCATGGGACGCCGTAAGAGGGGATCGCTGGGTCCGAAGGAGATGCTCGAGTCGATCTTCATCGCGGCGCCCGCGTTCCTCATTGGTGCCGCGTTCGGTCCCGTGGTCGGCATCGCGCTGACCAAGCTCTTCACTGCAGCCGGTGACGCGATGGCTGCGTGGGCGGTGAACTCCACCACCCAAGAGTTCTTCACCAAGATCGCCGAGCTCGCATCCGCCGACGACGCCGGATCGCTCCTGAGCTCGTCGATCGTGTCGATGTTCGTCCTCGGCACCCTGTTCCTCAGCCTGCTGGGTGTGGCGTTCATCTTCATCATCCAGCTGGCCACCCAGTACCTCGTCGGCTCGGTGCTGCCGCTCGGATTCGTGTGGATCGTGGACCCGGACACGCGGAAGCTCGGCAAGGCCGTCCCGGTCATCTGGGTCGTCATCGGTCTCACCCAGGTCGCACTGATCCTTCTCGTTGGGCTGGCGTTCCGGGCCATCAACGGGATCTCGATCACCGCTGACCCGGGCACCCTCGGCAAGCTCGTCAACCCGATCCAGACGTTCGTGAACCTCGCGGTGCCGGCAGTGATCTCCTTCATCGTCGTGTTCGCGCCGTTGTCGATGCTGAAGTGGATCCCGCGCCCCGGCGGCGGTGGCGGCACCTCCCGCACGAGCGGCTTCAACCCGCCGCAGATGGCACCACAAGTCCCGAACGCGCCCTCTCACGCCCCACAGACGGCCCACCAGACCGCGGCATCGCAGCCGGCAGGCCAGGGG
>NZ_LR733655.1:0-2006 GCF_902506275.1 Exiguobacterium sp. 8A
GGCGGAGGGGGAGAGAATTTCGGCGCGAAATAAGGGGGCTTGCGACCGCGTGCCGAAAATCTCGGAGGAGCCGGCCGCGCCAGCGGCTAGACACGGCCCGGGAGGCTGCTACGAGGGAGCTTGCGACCGAGCCGCCGAAGGCTTCTCGGTGAAAAAACGGGCCGCAGGCCCAGAGCACTGGCCGGCTTGCCGGCTCCCCTCAGACAAGATCAGCCCGCCGAAGGCGGCCCGCTCAGACAGAACAGGCCGCCGCCGGCGGTCCGCTTGGATCCCGCGTGCTCGAGGAGCTCGCCGGCGCGCAGAGGCCCGCGAACGTGAAGCGGCCCCGGCCTGTTGGGGAACAGGGCCGGGGCCGGCTGCAGCTCGAGCGAATTGGGGGGGGCTGCTCGAGCTGCGGGCGCCCGAAGTCACTGGGGGGAATGGTCCGGACGCAGACCATCACGGTACGCACGACCCCCGGTGCCGGCAACCGGGGTCGGCTATGACGTCGCTGAGACCTCCACGCGGTGCTTCACCGCGGCCCGCCACACCCATGCCGCGGTCGCGGCTTGGCCACTCCCCCACTCGATCAGGACAGCGTCACCGGTCGCGGCGATCGCCTTCGCTTCCACGCGGCGATCGACACCGCGGTAGGTGCGGATCCACGCCTGCACGGGCGCCGGCGGCACGACGTCGCCCACCGGGCCGCCACGGGCGTCTGCGGGCAGCGACACGGCTTCCTCGGGCACCCAGCGGCCACGCCGGCGCACGCCCATCAGCGGCGCCCCTGCGGCTTCAGAGCCCGCTTCTTGATCCGGTCCATGGGTAACCACACGTGGTGCACGAAGCCCATGTGCACGAGCTGCACGTAGACGACGTCGCCGTCTGCCTGCTCAACGAACCCGGGGCAGGTCTGCGGGCCAGACCGGGTGAACTCGACCCGCACCCACACCGCCGGGTAACCGGACACCCTGTCCGGTGCCGGCGGGGCTGGGATGCCGAGTGGCTGGTCCTCGGGCGGATCGGGGTGGATGGGCGGCGCCCACCGGTGCTCGGGCATGCCACCGATGATGACCGCGGCCGCCGACACCGCAGGAGCGGATCGCGCTGCGAGGTTGGATCCATGACCACCGTCCGCGGCACGATCCGCTCCACGAACACCATCACCGCCGACGGCCACGCAGACGACCAGAGCACCGCCCGGGCCCGCGCCGTCGACGGCCTGGAGCGCACCGGGTACGACGTCGCGCAGACGAACACGCTGAGCTCGACCGCGGCCGGGAACATCACCGTCCGCGCCGTCGCCCGGTCGACCGAGATCCAGCCACACGAAGCATCCGGGCCGAACTACGACGCCGCCCTGAAGGCCTACCTGCAGTCAGTCCCCGACGGGTGGATCAGCCTCGGCATCACCGTCGACGCCTGACTTCGATGGTCGCTACTTCAGTTGAGCTGGTCCCAATGCACCGCGTGCAGCGCATCCGCCACTGTCGCAGCAGGGTTGCCCGTCGCACGCACACTGTCGGTAGGCCCCACTCCCTCCACTAGGACCGAGTATCGGAATGAACCGGCATACTCTCCCTGATCCGAAATTGTAAGCGTCAGCGGACGGGACTCCCCATTGCGGTAAATCGTGAAGCGACGCTCCTCCCAAACCTCGTCAGCGTCGGCGATTCTCTCGATAAGTGAACGAACTTCAGTAGCCATATGGTGAGGCTAGCCGGTGGAAGTAGTCTTGTGTGCTCTCCGTCCGTGGAGATTCAAGGGAGCGCGCGGCTGGCCCCCACGAGCACGCTAGCTCGATGCCGGCCCCTTGGGGCCGGTTGACCTCAAAGATGAAGCTACGACAGCCACCCAGTCTCCCTCGCTGCCGCAGCTGCACACGTTGCTAGCTCGCTAACGAGCGACTACGCGGTAGGGGGCCGGGCTCGATACAACCACCCAGAATCTTCTCTTCGCGTCAATCCCGTTGGCCACGACAACCTCGGCCCACGTCCCGTCCGACTGCTGCGCGTACACGTTGATAC
>NZ_LR733656.1:0-4489 GCF_902506275.1 Exiguobacterium sp. 8A
CTTCGAGCTGGTTGATTTGAGTCATGTTGAAGAGGATTTTACTCATGGTTGTTTCTCCCGTCTGAATGAATAGGTTCATTGTAGCGATTCGTATCCATACGAAAAACCCCGAATGATGCACTTTTTTTCAAGTGTCTATCATTCGGGGTTCAGTTCACTCATTTTATGCTAACGCTTTTTTTGTTACTTAAAAAAAGCGTTAATTCAAAAGTGCAAGTACTAACTTATATAGATCAATGAATGAATATTATGAAAGTATGTTTACCAAAACAAACTTCGCGCTCTATTTAAGATAGGGAATGGCATATACCTAATTCAAAAAAAGGAGTCTTGCTATTCCGTTTTTGATATTTGTCGAATTGTATAGCTTGCTAGACTGATTGAGTGATTTTTACGATGTTGACTTGTGATTCGATAGAGAAAGAGGATGAGACTAAATGAGAACGTCAAGAAAGGCACGACAAAAAAGAACAGGTGGAAAACAACGCAAAGAAACATATGTGATTTTTGTGGTGTTTGTTTTCATAGTAATTTTTTTAGTGGCGATTAATTTAGAATTCCGAGGAGGATGGGATAAAGCATTTGGAGTATACGGATCAATTATGATCACGTATTTAATTGGAAAAATGCTGCTGTCGTTTCTTTATAAACCTTATATAAATGAACCTGGAGAACATAGAGTGTCCGTCATCATCCCGTCATACAACGAAAAGCCCAAAGCGGTACTGGGGATTATTGAGAGCATTATTAAACAAGATTATCCCATCGCGGAACTGTTTTTTGTAGATGACGGTAGTAAAGACGATAGTGGATATTTAGCTGTACTCGAATATAAACAGAAACTTGAAATGGAAGGAGAATTACCGTTTAAGTTTGTGGTCCATAGACTTGAAGAAAATAAAGGGAAAAGACATGCTCAGATCTGGGCGTTCCAACGTGCTACTGGAGATATTTTTTTTACAGTTGACTCCGATGGATACACTTACCCCGATGCTTTAAGGGAGTTGCTTAGACCTTTTGTAGATCCTGATGTCATGGCTGTCACGGGACATATTAATGCAAGAAATAGAGATTATAGCTACTTTACTAAACTTTTAGATATGCGCTACGATAATGCATTTCGTGTTGAGCGCGCTGCGCAGTCCGTCACAGGAAACATCCTGGTTTGCTCAGGTCCCATTAGTTGTTACAGAAGAGAAGTTGTTTTGGAAAATATTGAACATTATGGAAATCAAAAGTTTCTTGGGGAAGTAGTGCAAACTGGTGACGACCGATGTTTGACAAATTACGCGATATTGAAGGGGAAAACAGTCTATCAGTCAGGAGCGCGTTGTGACACAGACGTACCTGAAACGTTAAGACAGTTTTTAAAGCAACAAGTGAGATGGAATAAGTCCTTTTTTAGAGAAACTCTTATTGCATTTTCAATTGGATTAAAAAAACCAGTTACCTTAGTTTGGGTAATGTTTGAGATGACTTTGTGGTTGCTATTCGGATTTATCGTAGTAGTTGCATTGTTATTCAAAGTTAAGTCGTTTGGTCTGATTATGTTGAGCTATTATTTGATTGCTATTTCGTTGTCCGCATATGCACGCAATGTTCATTATATAGTTAAACGACCTTTAATATTTCTAATGGCGCCACTATACGGAATAATACATCTAGTGTTACTATTCCCCCTTCGCTTCTATGCCCTGTTTACATTGAAAGAAACTAAATGGGGAACGCGTTGAGAAACGATTAAATATAACAAAATGATTCAAATTAAGGAGAAGTTAATTATGTTAGATACTAATATTTCTAAATTATCAAATTCAAAGTTCAAATCTTTAAAAAATAAGATTCAAACAAACAGCGCTGTAGTTGTTGTTTTAGGTCTTGGTTATGTAGGTTTACCAACAGCAAAGCATTATGTAGATAAAGGTTTTTCGGTGGTAGGATTGGATATTTCTGAAGATAAAGTTTCGCAACTAAAAAGTGGAAAGAGCTATATTCAAGATGTATCAGCTCTTGAGTTGGAGGGTATGCTAGAAAAGGGATTTTATCCAACCACAGATGTGGAAATTCTAAATGAAGCTGATATTGTTGTTATTTGTGTCCCCACCCCTATTGATCATTTGAAAAATCCAGATTTGAGTTATGTAGAAAATGCTGGCAAGATGATTTCGAGAAGTTCTAATGGGGACCTTTTGGTTATTTTAGAGAGTACGACTTATCCAGGGACTACAGAACGCTTCATTGCAAAGCCATTGGAAGAAAAAAAATTAATTGTTGGAGAAGATGTATTTATTGCATATTCTCCTGAACGGATTGACCCAGGAAATCAACACTTTTCTTTAGTAAATACACCAAAGGTTATCGGAGGTATGACTTCGAAATGTACAGATTTGGCTGCTGAATTTATTGGGGAGACAGCACATCGAGTATCGGATATTAAAGTGGCTGAACTATCTAAAGTTTTTGAGAATACATTCAGATGGATTAACATTGCATTGGTCAATGAAGTTGCAGAACTAGCACACTCTTTAGATATTGATATTTGGGAAGTGCTTGATGCTGCTGACAGCAAACCATATGGTTTTATGAGATTCAACCCAGGTATTGGTGTAGGCGGGCATTGTATACCGGTCGATCCTTACTATTTAACTTATATTATGAAGGAAAATGGGAAGACTACTCGAATGATTAATTTGGCTGGTGAAATTAATGATCAAAGAATCAATCATACTGTGATGCGTATTCTGGAGTGGTTTAATGAAAAACGTCTTGTTTTATCAGATTCTAAAGTTGCCGTTTTAGGGGCAGCGTATAAAAAAAATATTGGGGATTTACGTGAGAGTCCAGTGCTAAATTTGGTTGAAACACTAGAGAAATATACAGAGGAAATTGTTGTTATTGATCCTTATGTAGAATCTTCGCTCAGTGTAGCTCTTGGTAATCAACAAACCACTTACACTTCGAAGGTAGATTATCAAGCATTTAGCGAATATGATTTGGTAATTATTGCTACCCCACATGATTGCATCGATTATCAACGTGTTCTTTTAAATAGCAATCTCATATTTGATACGCAAAATATTTTCATGGCTGAGGTATATGCAGAATCGTCCAAAGTTCGTAAATTGTAAAGGTTGAAATTCATATGACAAAGAAAACTTATTTTGAAGAAGATAAGATGATTGAGAAGATTAATTTTTATTTCGAACAATATAAGAAAGAGAACAGTGATGTCATTACAATAAAATCTTATGAAAAATTCAGAGTGAAGTACCCTGATGCACCGAGTGTTTATTATGTTATGAAATGTTTTGGTGGATGGAGAATAGGATGTGAGAAATCAAACCTTCGCCCAGGTTTTAAATATAGTGAAAGAGAAGTTTTAGCAACATTACGAGAGGCAAGTTCTTTTCTAGGGGTTGACGTCTCTTATGAACGCTATAGAATGTGGGCGAAGAAGAATGGGCAGATATCACCTAAAGTACTTTTAAAGCGATTTGGTACGTGGGCAGATGTACTTAAAGTACTGAATGGAATCCATAATGAAAAAGAGAGTAGATAATCATGAAGAAAAAAGTGTGGCTGACAATCATTTCTTTGTTCGTATCAATTAACATAATAATCGTCGCCTTTGTTTGGTATAAAGCAGACGATCTATTTAACGAGATGAATTCGGGAGTAGATTTGCCCCTCCAAACTATAGGAGAAGTAAACCTTAAACAGAAGGAGCCTATTTCTATTTTGTTGATAGGTGTAGACGCAAGGCCGAATGATAAAGGACGAAGCGATACAGTTATGCTAATGAACTTAAATCCGAAAGAAAAAAAAGGAATGCTTATTAGCCTACCTCGTGACTTGTATGTGAATATTAAGCCCTCTAATACGATGGATAAATTAAACCATGCATACGCATTTCATGGCGTTCAAGGAACGGTAGCGACTGTCGAGAACTTTTTGGATATTACTATTGACCAAGTTGCAGTTATCGATATGGATGGCTTTAAAAAGGCAACAGATATATTTGGTGATATCAAAGTTGATAATAAATTTGAGTTTACGAGTGGGAAATATACCTTTCCAAAAGGTGAACAGTATCTGAGTGGCGATGAATTGTTAGCTTATGTGAGGATGCGAAAGGAAGACCCATTAGGAGATTTTGGGCGACAAGAGCGTCAAAGAGAGGTCGTTTTAGCATTCAAAGAGCAACTAGACAAGAACATCTCGCTTAAATCATTAAATCAAATAAAGAATCTTTTTGGTGAAAATATAGTTACTACATTGAGCTTAAGTGATTCAATTAATTTGATAAGTAATTATAACGATGCTTTCAAGTCTATTGAAGAAGTATCACTCCAAGGAGAGGGTAAAAAAGCTTCAGATGGAATATATTATTGGTATGCAGATGAAAATCAGATTCGCCAACTGAAAAATGAACTAAATTAGCTTATAGCTAGGATTAGACTACTTGATGTATCTCACAAGTTGATTAATC
>NZ_LR733657.1:0-1311 GCF_902506275.1 Exiguobacterium sp. 8A
GCAGGGGGTAGCCCGACGGCAGCGCGGTCGTCCGGAGCACCTCTCGGATCTGGGCGTCGCTGAGGTACGGCAGGCGGGTCCGCAGGAGCGCTTCAGCACCCTTCGGCACCGTGGCCGGGGTGGTCTTCGCGCCGGTGCGCGCGAACCCGTACGTCAGACGTTTGCGGTAGTTCTTCTTGTCCGCTGCGTAGTCCGCGTACCGATCGACCGCGCTCGGGCCGGCTGCGGCGAGGACCTTCTCCGCCTGCTGGTGCGCCTGCTGCTCGAGCTGCGTGTTGGCCGGGTCGTTCAGGACGGCCGCTGCCAGCGCAGTCGCCAGGACCCGTCCGCCCATGACGTCGAGCGGCGAGTGCATCCCCGCGACGATCCGACTGTTGCCGATCTCCGAGCCGTTGGTGAGGAGCTCGGTGTACTTCTCCGGGTACGCGTACGCGAAGGCCAGAGATGCCAGGTAGCCGGCGTTGGTGTGTCCGCTGGGGAAGCCGCCGTCCGTGGCGGGCGTCGGGGACTTCTCGGGGACGAGCTGCGGCAGCACCTTGACGTCCTGGCTCTGCCGGTACGGCCGCGGGTACTGGTAGTACTTCTTCGCGTTGCTGGCAGAGGAGTAGTCGCCCCGCAGCGTGTTCACCAGCTGGACGACGTCGCCGAGCTCCGAATCGGTGTCCGCCCACGCGCCCTTCGCGTTGCCCTGGTCGGCGTACTGCTTCGTCGTGGCGTCCGCCGGGATCTCGTCGGGGATCGTCGTGCCCGCGTTCGTCGCGGTCCGCACCGCGTCGGACAGGTCACCGAAACCCGCGATGGCCGAGTAACTCTGGTTCCGTCGGTCGATCAGGTACGCCTCGTGCCCCTGCGCATCCGTCCGGGTCTGCGTGGTCCGCGCTGCCTGCGCGATGTTCGAGTCCAGGATCCGCTGCGCTGCAGCGCTGGTGGCGACCCCGTTGTCCCACGACGATCCCGGGCGCCACAGGGTGCCGAACTGCGACAGCACCCCGGTCGCGGCGTTCGTCTCCGGCGTCGTGGCGGCAGGGGTGTTCGTCTTGTAGGTGTCCACGAAGTACCCGTAGGCGCCTGGACGCGGCGCGGTCCGGGATGTCGCCGCAGATGCGCCCGCCGGAGCGATCAAGGACACGGCGCACGCCACCGCCAGGACCCCCATCACCGTGCGGGCCCGACGTCTCGGAACAGCGATCAGGAACCGGCGCATGGCGTTCTCTCCACTCGAAGCGTGGTCACACGATTCGGTGACACAGAGCAGAAGCGTGGCGCAGGCGCGTGAACCGGAAGTGGCAGGTGTGTGAACCACCGCCGTAC
>NZ_LR733650.1:0-1091 GCF_902506275.1 Exiguobacterium sp. 8A
GTTCGAGACAAGGGAGCGCGGGCCGCTGATGCCCCCTTCCTTGGCGATATCGGCGAGGAAGGAGAAGGGACGCAGCTGGGGCCCGGCTGATGCCTGGCACATCGTCGAGACGTCCGCGGGCAGGGGCAACAGTGTGTACGTCAGCAATGCGAGAGCGTAGACAAGCGCGCCGAACGCGACGAGGGAGCGGCGGAACCGAAGTTGGCCGTGCGTCCGGTTCTCGCGTGCGATCCATGGCACGAGTGCGGCGACGCTGAGCGCGAAGCCGATAGCGAGCGCGATGACGCCGGGAAAAACTGTGCCCATACCACGTAAAATACCGGAACTATCCAATCGCGAATATCGGCCTTGAGATGTATTCCACATCCCTCGATCGGCTCACTGAGTGGCGCGGTGAGGTTGACGACATCGGCCCCCTCGTCCTCCACGCTGAAGCCATGAAGACACGCACTCGTCGTTCCATTCGTCTCGCCGCAGTGAGCCTGCTCGCCGGTTCTGTCGTTCTTGCCGCCTCGGGGTGCGCGTTCGTGCAGCAGCAGACGGGCGATGCCTGGGCGGTGACCTACGAGATCCGCGTCGATGACCCAACCGGCTCGACGCTTTCCGATATCCGCGTCGAGGGAGCGGAAGCTCGAGGTGACGAGTCGAAGCTGCACAAGATCGGAACGGAAGCCACTACCCGCACGGACGGTGCAGGGTCGGCGTGGGTGCACGAAGCCGTGGTCCTCGCCAAGCAGCGGGCTTCGGTCAGTGCGACGCCGGCGCCGGGAGTGACAGCTGAATGCCGGATCTTGCTCGATGGCAAGCGGGAGATCGCCAAGCAGACCTCTGATGGGCCGGGTGAGCCGGTGGACTGCTCGGTTCGCACCCCGTCCTTCAAGTAACTGGTCATTCGCGCCCGAAGCATTGTGTGCCTCTGCATCGAATAACCAAGCAGGCCCGCCCTTTAGGTCTCTGACACGACCGAGAGCGACCCGTGTGATGCGGGGAGGCCACTCTCGACGAGCGGACGAGCGGACGAGCTCACGACGTCGCTGGCGATTTGCTCGCTCCGGCTGACGAAACAATCGATTGGCCCGAGACCGCAGGCC
>NZ_LR733694.1:0-1251 GCF_902506275.1 Exiguobacterium sp. 8A
GACCAGCCGCCCGGCGCTGTGCGGCGACGACTCGAGCGACGGCTTGTTGCCGAGCCCCTCGACCACGTACGACGCCGTGCCCATCGACCCGGGGATCAGGCCCGGCTGACCGGCCTTCGCCTGGATCGCACCCTTGCGCGAGACCCACACGGACTTGCCCCAGTGCGTCTCACGCTGCGTGAAGTTGTGGTGGCAGTTGATCCGCTCGCGCTCGTCGACGGGCGTGCCGACGGCCTCGGACAGCTGCCGGACGACGCGGTCCATCATCTCCTCGCGGTTGAGCAGGGCGAAGTGCTGGGCCCACCGCAGCTCGGCGATGTACCGGTCGAACTCCGGCGTGCCCTCGACCAGGTAGGCCAGGTCGGGGTCCGCCAGCTGGATCCACCAGCGCTCCATGGCCTTCTTGGCGACCCTGATGTGGCGCTGCGCGATCTTGTTGCCGACACCCCGCGACCCGGAGTGCAGGAAGAGCCAGACCCGGTCCTGCTCGTCGAGGGAGACCTCGATGAAGTGGTTGCCGGAGCCGAGCGTGCCGAGCTGGTTGCGCCAGCCGCCGTGCACGCCGTCGGGGTCGAACCCGGCGGTCTCGGCCATCGCCTCGAGCTCCGCGATCCGGGGTGCGGCGGTCGCCACGATCTTCCGGTTCGACGCACCGGCCGACAGCGGGATCGCGCGCTCGATCTGCTCGCGCAGACCCTGCAGGTCGGCGGGCAGGTCGCTCGCGGTGAACTGCGTGCGGACCGCGATCATGCCGCAGCCGATGTCCACGCCGACGGCTGCCGGCATGATCGCGCCGAGGGTCGGGATGACGGACCCGACGGTGGCCCCGAGGCCCAGGTGGGCGTCGGGCATGAGGGCCAGGTGCGGGAACACGAACGGCATGCGCGCGGTCGTGCGGGCCTGCTGCTCGGTGTTGTCCTCGAGCATCGAGGCCCAGCTGAGCAATCGGTCGTTGATCTTCTTCATGGTGTCGTCTCGCTTTCGTGACGGTCGAGGTGACGGTCCGAGACGGGCGCACGCCGGGCCTCCTGGTCGTCGCCGGACGTGGCGGACGGAAGGAAGCGGTGCTGACGAACGCCCCGGGCCGGGTGGGCACGAGGCGTCGTGGGACGTCGCGTGCCTACGCGGGATAGCGGAGGGACCGCTGCTGCTCGGGCAGCACGGCGGCCGCGGCGAGCTGGAGCTCGACGCGTTCCTCGTTGTGCTGCACGGCGCGCATGCGCGGTCCTTCCGGTGTGCCCGGGGCGGGCG
>NZ_LR733651.1:0-6083 GCF_902506275.1 Exiguobacterium sp. 8A
GAACCGGAGGGGAGCGGGCGGATCAGGATGGAGGAGCGGACGAAAACGCGTCCCCTCAGTTGCATCGGGACGGGTGGTAGCCCGTCGGATGCGTTGTCGATGCAACTGAGCGGGCAAGATGGACGACGAAAAACCCCTCGCACGTATGGCGAGGGGCTGGATGGCGAACGATTATTCTTTTGGAGCGAACGAGCCGAACAAATCGGCATCTGGAGCGTATGATGTCGGTTTTGACTCAGCCCTTTGTGTTGACGCTTGATGTTCGACTGTGTCGAACGGAGCCACCGAAGGGTTCTTGATGAAATTTCTTAGGGCAAGTTTGATGATGTAGGATTTTGGCTTGTCCTCAAGAAAGTCGATCAAGTCTTGATCTGTCTCGGGGTTTAGTTTGAAGCTATACTGTCTCATTAGTTTCATTTCTCTCACCTCACTGATGGATGGATTGCTTTGCTGTCCGCATGAAGCGGCTAAAGTTTGAGAATCCACGTACGTTTGCTTCCTGGGCGTTCAAAATCGGCAATGCGTTCGGAGCCTTGATGTTCGACAGATGATCTTTCAACGCGTCGACACCGCCACCTGTGAAGATGGCCTTGTCATACTTGCTGAAATCCTTTTCGTTCGAAACGCGTTCGATGATGTCGGTTGCGGTGCGTTGGAATACGCGTTCACGCAATTCAGCAATCGGATAGCTCTCTCCGCCGTATTGGAAAGAAGTCTTCTCGCGCGTCTCGATTTCAAGTTGAAGTGGGTGGATCGTGGCGGTCTCGATGTTTCGTCCGCTATACCGTTGTTTGATTGCTTGGAACAAATCTCGGTATGCATCCGACATCGCAACCCCTGTCTCTTGATAATCACGGAGCTGACCGAGGGAAATCTCGGCGAGATCGGTTGAGCCGAACCCGATGTCGATGACGAGGACGTCAGCGTTCATCAGTTCGTCATAGTTGCTTCGTTTCATCCCATCATCCCCGATGATGCTATAGAAGAAACTACCAAGCGGTTGGAGGAACACATCCAGCGTCTCGATCGTGAAGAACTTTTCCTTCCCATCAATCTTCACATAATGGGTCGTTTCAAACCGTTTCTTCAAATCGTTGATGATCGTTTTCGTATAATGGTTGGCAGGAAGTCCGGTCGCAGCAATGATAGTATCTCCGTCCTCGACGACCTGGGCGAGAGCGATCATTGTCTCGACGTAGAAGGCGTGTGTCTGATACCGATCTGGTCCTTTGCTCGACGACGTCGAAAACCCCCTACGGATGCCAGCTTGGTAAGCGACGCCTTCGACCTCATATGTTGGGATCGGATTCGTGAAGTTTTCGATTGGCGCTTCGCGAACGGTGTTCGGATAGATCAACACTTGGTCCTTCTCAGCGTCGAACACCTTTATGTACGAGTTCGCAGTTTCAAAAGAGATCGTCTTCATGGGAATAGCCTCCAATTCGTTTTATCATTACTTTTATATCTAAATATATTCTATCATATCATAAAGTGATAATAAACATCTTTATATATAAAAAATAAAATAAAATCTACACAAGTAATTCTTGTATACACATCATTATACTAATTAATGTATTAAAAAGTATAAAAGTAAAACTGAGGATGTGCATAAAGATGTATATAAAGATTAAACAGTAATTCAAGTAAGACCGAACGGTCTTCTCTCTTTGTTATTTCAACTACCAAAATGGCGTGTGAAATGGGTTGAAGGAGTGAAAGGAAGTGGGATGTCTTGGCATTGACCTTCTTTTAAAAACGGCTATAGAAATAGGGTTTAGAGGGAAAATCGTATATTGTATTCTGATTCAGAGAGGCGTATGATGGAACTAGATTCTGAAAATTGGCATCCGACGGATGCGTGAAGAGTTACATAATCAGCCGGTCGATCGACCCGGGGTTCAGGCACAAAAAAAGAAGCACCTAGACGAAAAGAGGGGACGTCGTCCCTTTCGTCTAAGTGCTTCGTACCTACCCGGTCGTTCTACCGCCACCAGTCGTCTTAGCAGGACTTCTGGATGGTACAGCGCAGACCAATGCGCTTCGGCACACGACAAAAACAGATCTCCCGCCAGGAGACGAGCTGGAAACTCGATCTTCCCGGTACAGCGCAACCAACTGCGCTTCGGAGCACGACCTGTCCGATGCAGGCGTTACATGCCTTATACTACCATGTCTACCGCATGTACACAAGCCTCACGAGTCAAGGTTTTCTCCCTCTCCTCCCCACCGGGACGGAAGGGTTGTCGCTACCTGAAGAGCCATGGACTGCCGCTGTATGCGCGGCAGCCATGGCTCTTTTCACGTTCCCCGTCCCGCGGAAGGGAATGGACGACATGCAGGCAGTGACGAGAAAGGCACAGTATCGGATACATAGCGAGCGAGAGGAGAAGGCGGTGCGCCTTCTCCTCGGCGAGGGAAAGGGGCTCTACGAGGCCTATGCGGGCGACATCCCGGACGACGTCCGTCAGAAGTGCGACCATACATACAAGACGCAAGGGGCGGTCCGCGTCGCCTACGGCAAGGAATACCTCGCGAGCCACACCGGCGAGGGGCAGGACATCGCGCGCTCGATCGGTGGCGTGCTCCATTATCATGAGGCGAGCTGGCAAGGGGTGACCCACTGGACGCCGAACGTGTACATGCAGGCGGTGACGCCGGCCGACATCCGGGACGACAACCTCCGCCGGGTGCGGACGTTCCGGTTCGACATCGACGAGAAGCGGACGCGCCAACAGGTACTGGCCGCCTTCCTGGAGGCCGACGTGCCGTGCCGTCCGGCGCTCATCTTGGAGACGCCACGTGGGGCGCAGGTGTTCGTCGTGCTCGACGATGCGTTCTATGGCTCGGAGGGGGCGATCCGCCTCGCGCACGCGTTGGCCGTCGCGACACGTGACGCGCTCCTCGCCGTCGGCCTGCCGGTCGACGTGCACTGCCCGGTGTTCGGCTGGGCGCGTTTCCCGCGCGAGGAGACAATCCGCCACCTCGACGAGGGGGCGCTCTGGTCGAAGGACGAGGCCGTGGCGTGGTTCCTCGAGACCCGCGCGACGATCGACGGGCTCATGAAGACGTCCGGGAAGTATCGGGACATGCCGGTATGGGGCGCCCTCTGGGCGACGGACGCGGTCGGGACACGGAACGTCGTGACGTTCTGGCTCGCCGTCATGGCGCGAAAGGACGGGCTCTCACGCCGTCAGGCGATGCGTCGCCTCCAGGCGCGCAACCGGGGCATGACGAGACCGCTCACGGCGCGCGAGGTCGAGAAGACCGTGCTGAGCGCGTATCGGAAGGACTACGAGCCGTCGTCCGGCAAGCTGCAGGCGCTCTGTGGCGAGCGTCCGGTCTGGAACGGCTACAAGAAACATCGTCGCCCGCGCGAGGAGCGGGTCAACGAGCACCTGGACGAGTTCATCGCCCGCCTGCTCGCCCATCTCGACGAGAGATTGCCCGTGGGGGAGGGGGGCTTTGTGTGCATGGAGACGAGCGCGCGCACCCTCTGCCGGGAGATGCATGACGGGGACGTGAGTCAGCTGTCGGCGATGACGAAGGCGCTCCGCGCCCTCCATCGCCATGGGTTCCGGGTGGAGCCGATCCGTAACGCGGATGGCACGGTCCGACGCGGCCGTGGGGCCGGGTACCGCATCTGTCGCCTCGCCTCGCTCGTGTCACGGGTCCGTGACATGAAGCGAGAGGGGATGGCGTGCCCGCCGTCGCTCCAGTACGGGGCGATGACGTTCGCGCCACGCCATGCGGAGCACTACGAACGGGTCGCGAAACGGGTGAAAAATAAAATGTTTATCCTGCCAGTACACTTAGGTACCGTGGCCGGGCTTTCTGACGGGGGAGGGGGGACCTATGCCCTGTTGAACCCCTGGAGGTTGATGCTCTGTGAGGAGCGTCTCTCTCGTGAGACGTATCGGGTCGGGCGATCTGTGTTTTTTTCTCGGGGCTGAGTCCTACCCAAACCCTCGGTTGTGGTATGTGAAATACTGCTAACAGGCCAACGATGGGGCAGGAGAATATGCTTTCTCGTGTGTGGCACGAGGGATGCGAGCCTAGCGGAGTCTGGCGATGCGTCCCGCAAGTGCCCCGACAAGCGGATCGCAGGCGTCAACGCCGGAGAGCTGCGCGTTCAGGGTTTTCCGGACAGCACAAAAGGACCGGCAGGGGATGTAAGCGCTTGTCTGGTGTGTCCGCCCTGTCGGTCCTTCGTATGGTGTGTCGGACCCTCCCGTGGGAGGCCTGTCCTATGTGGCTCGGGGGTCCCGGTCTTCCTGTGCACGGGCAGAGGGTGTGCCAAGGGGCGCCTTGAAGAAACTTCCCTCGGGAGTGACCCATGTGTCCGTCACGATCTGACCGATCGCGCCCAGCCATCTCTAGTATAAGGCCTCGGGCTCGGTATGGACACCGAAAATGAATCCACAAACGCACAAAAAAGGCCCCCGGATCATCCTCGTGGAATCCGGGGGCGAATGGCGTGCCTGGTCGTGCATAGGTGTTCATCTTGTGAATTCAGAGATAAGGTTGCTGTGAAATCAAGAACGCCTGCATGCCGATGCTAGCCTGCGTTTGGGTTTTACGTACTGATGACCAGGCGACTGATGTCTTGGTCCCGATTATACAACTTGGAGCCTTAATAGGAACTCCAAAAAAAGAGATATGGACGATGTATTTTTGAATGATTCTACCGTTACGATTCGCCTCGTCAAGCGTCCAAGCATGCAGAAATTCCGAACCATCTTCAATTCTCGCCACATTCACGTTCAAAATGAGAACGCTTGCGCGTTAATTTTTGAGAATAAACGTACGTTTATTTGGCACAATTTGATTCGACATTTGTCGAAATAAATGTCGGATTTTGTCGCTTTTGACCCTGTCAGGAAACTTTTGTTCAAGACACAAAATATTTGAGGAAAACGACTCCGAGTTTCCTGAAACGAGGTGAAGGGTCTGACGTCAGCCATCTTAAAAACGGATTTTTCAACCATCACTTTTTGAGAATCGTCAGGATTCGAGAGAGACGACAAGTCGCATGGTTGAGCCGTTTTTGTTACAATAAGGACGTCGGATAATCGTCCGGGAGCAGGTGTCGTTTATGGGCCATCGGGTCATCAACGAGACCGAGCATCCAGTCGATCGAGACGTCCGCCTGTTCGGCGATCTGGTGGACGCGTTGAAGCGAGATGTAATTTTTCCGGTTTGGATTCATCCAATACTTCACCGTCGCAGTCGAGACGTTGAATAGCGGTGCGAGAAACTTGGTCATATTCATCTCAGACATCGTCAAATCGGTAGTATCTGACTCGAACTCTGAGATATAGATCAGCGTCTCCCTCAAACGATGTAAGAGAATCGGGAAGGACTCATCCCATTCTTCCGATGTTTGGATGGTTCTGGCGTCCTGATAGGTGATGATGTCTGTTCTCTCGAATAGCCAGTCCGCTGAAATATCGAGCTCTTCCAGTAATCGATAGATTTGAACATTTCGTTTGATTCCAATTAACGAAGTGGATGGTTCGGTTTTGTTTGTTTGTTGGATTTCTGTAAATTTCCCTGGATTGAGTGAATTCAGAACCCTTTTTAATGTTTTCGATTGGCGCAACGAAGGGTCGTTGTCCTTTAGTGTTCTGTGTCGTGCCTTGATCCGCTCGTATAGTTTGGCGCGGATGAGAACGATGTCATCGTTGTTGTTCATGTGTGGTAGTCTCCTTAGGATACGAGTATGTATGTCAACAAGTATGCGAACGGTTCACTGCCAAAATCAAGAAAAGGTGAACAACGTTCACCAATTCGAGATATTTACAGACGAGAAAACCGTTTACATAATTGGGATTTATGATATTATTAATATGAGTCAAGAAAAAGAACTATTTTAAGTTGTTTTACATTCAGGAAATACAAAAAAACCTACCAAGCCATATGGCTCGGTAGGCGAAGTTGCCGCAAGGTCGGACTTTGACGAGGCGACCGAGGGCTGGACGGATCGTGTTGACGCACGAACCATCCGGTTCTGGTGAATTTGATTTTTCGCGCCAAATTCACCTTTATCATAGCGGATTTCACGTGGTTTTTCCAGTCTCCCA
>NZ_LR733695.1:0-1132 GCF_902506275.1 Exiguobacterium sp. 8A
GACAGCTGCTGCACGGTGTCGTTGTAGCCCTTGGGCAGGTTGGAGTCGTTCACCGCCTGGATGACCTCTTCGCCGCGGGGCGTGGAGTAGTAGAACTGCTCCTGCTTGTCGCCGTCCTTGAGGACGAGGTCGACCCGCTGCTCCGTGGAGTTGACGGTCACGGACGAGACCTTGTCGTCGGCGAGCTGCTCGAGACCCTTCTGGGTGTTGATCTCTTGCGTGCTGCCCTGGCTGATGACGCTCCAGCCGATGAAGATGCCCGCCAGCGCGATCAGCACGTAGAGGTACGGGCCGCGGAAGATGCGCTTGAAGTTCATGTGATCCGGGCGCGAGTGCCCGACACCTTTCTCTGCCGAAGTTGCGTGCAGGTCAGCATACGGCCGCGCTTCTGTGGCGAGAATGGGTGTCCTCTGCGGGCGAACTCACCCCCGGGCCAGAGTCGGCCGAGTGCGACCCGCGCGCAGCGGGTCGCTCGTCGGTCAGGAGTAGACGTGCGGGGCGAGGACGCCGACGCCGCGCAGGTTGCGGTAACGCTCGTCGTAGTCCAGGCCGTACCCGACGACGAACGCGTCGGGGATGTCGAAGCCCACGTACTTCACGTCGACCTCGACCTTGGCTGCCTCGGGCTTGCGCAGCAGGGCGACGATCTCGACGCTCGCGGCACCACGCGACTGCAGGTTCTGCTTGAGCCACGACAGGGTCAGGCCGGAGTCGATGATGTCCTCGACGATCAGGACGTCGCGCCCGTGCAGGTCGGTGTCGAGGTCCTTGAGGATCCGCACCACGCCGGACGACTTCGTGCCGGAGCCGTACGACGACCCCGCCATCCAGTCCATCCGCGCCTGCATCTTGAGGTGGCGCGAGAAGTCCGCCATCACCATGACGGCACCCTTGAGCACCCCGACGAGCAGCGGGTCGCGGCCCGCGTAGTCGGCGTCGACGACCGCCGCGAGCTCGGCGAGCTTCTCGTCGATCTGCTCGGGGGTGAAGAGCACTTCGGACAGGTCTGCCTGGACGTCGGAGAGTTCCACCACGCCAGCCTAACCGGCGCTGAACTCGATGCGGTCGCCGGTCCGCGTGGCACGGACGCCCGGCAGGTCGATCCGGCCCTGTCCGCTCCAGTCCGTGACGA
>NZ_LR733652.1:0-1338 GCF_902506275.1 Exiguobacterium sp. 8A
GCTCAGGACCGTGCCCTCGGGGACGTCGGTGGAGTAGTCGCTCGAGATCGCGCCCAAGCGGAAGCCGGCGTTGTCGAGCGCCTGTTGCGCTGCGGCTTGCGACTGCCCGTTCAGCTCGGGCACGGGGACGCGCTCCGGTCCGATGGAGACCACGACGTTGACGTTCTGGTTGCGTCCGACGTTCACGCCCGAACCCGGGTCGGTCCGGATGACCAGGCCCTTGTCGACGCTGTCGGAGTTCTCCTCGACCTTGACCGGCTTGAGGGACTTCTTCTCGATGGCGCTGGCCGCGGAGCTGTACGTCGACCCTGCGACGTTCGGCCCGCTGACCGAGGACGACACCGGGGGCTTGCCGGGCTGCAGGTTCGCGACGAAGAACACCACGGCCACGATGACCGCGACGGTGAGCAGGATGCCCACCCAGATCCACGCGACCGGCGGACGGTTCTGCGTGCGCTGCGGGCGGTGTTCGGCGGTGTCGTCGTCGAGCTCGCGGAACGCCGAGGCGGCGTTGGTCGTCGTGCGGGGATCGACGCCGAACAGCACGGTCGACGCATCGTTCTGGGCGTTCTGCTGCTGCTTCTTGGTGGAGGTGGGGACCCGGCCGGCCGCGGCCTGCTGCAGGTCCGCGCGGAACTCGGCCGCGTTCTGGAACCGGCGCGTGCGGTCCTTGACCAGGGCGTGGAGCGTCACGGCGTCGAGGGCCGGGGATACCTCGGGCGAGATCGTCGACGGTGCGACCGGCTGCTCGCTGACGTGCTGGTACGCGACCGCCACCGGGGTGTCCCCGAGGAACGGCGCGCGACCGGTGAGGAGCTCGAAGAGCACGACGCCGGTGGAGTACAGGTCGGTGCGGGCGTCGACGGTCTCGCCGCGGGCCTGCTCCGGTGAGAAGTACGAGGCCGTGCCGAGGATCGAGGTGGTCTGGGCCACCGTGGCCGAGGTGTCGGTGATCGCCCGGGCGATGCCGAAGTCCATGACCTTCACCTGGCCGCTGTGCGTGACCATGACGTTGGCGGGCTTGATGTCACGGTGGACGACGCCGGCGCGGTGCGAGTACTCGAGCGCGGTGAGGATGCCCTCGGTGATGCGGACGGCTTCGTCCGGGGCGACGGCACCTTCGGCGATGATGTCGGAGAGCGGTCGGCCCTCGACGTACTCCATCACGATGAAGGGCACCTGCACCTCGGCACCCGAGGGCTCGGACACCGTCTCTTCGCCGGCGTCGTACACGCGCACGACGGTCGGGTGTGCCATGCGCGCAGCAGCCTGGGCTTCCTGCCGGAAGCGCGTGCGGAAGGCCGGGTCGTTGGCGAGGCTCGGCTTGAGGAGCTTCAC
>NZ_LR733696.1:0-1166 GCF_902506275.1 Exiguobacterium sp. 8A
TCATCGCGGAGCGCGTGGCCGACATCGTGGAGCGGATGCGCACCTCGTCCGACCCGCTGCCCGTCGTGGCGGTCGGTGGCGGTTCGGTGCTGCTGCCGGACACCCTGCCCGGACTCGGCACCGTGCACCGCCCGGAGCACTACTCGGTCGCCAACGCCATCGGTGCGGCGATCGCGCAGGTCAGCGGTGAGGTCGACAAGGTCTATGCGATCAGCGACGGCCGACGGTCCGCCGTGGTCGACGAGGCGCGGCAAGAGGCCGTCGACCGCGCCATCGCGGCCGGCGCCGACCCCGGCTCGGTGGACATCGTCGACTTCGACGAGGTTCCGATCCCGTACCTGCCGGGCAACGCGACGCGGATCCGCGCCAAGGCCGTGGGCGACCTGGCACTCGGGGCGCTGGTCCGATGAGCGCCACCGAGACCGCGACCCCGCCCAGGACCACCTCCAACTCCCAGACCGCCGAGCAGTCCGCTGAGGTCCCCATCACCTCCATCGGCGCCGACTGCTCGGCCCTCGCCCGCGGCGCCGCGATCCTCGGCACCGGCGGCGGCGGTGACCCCTACATCGGACGCCTGCTCGCCGAGGCTGCCGTCCGCGCCCACGGCCCGGTCGAGATCGTCCAGGTCGAGGACCTACCCGACGACGCCGTGGTGCTCTCGGTCGCGATGATCGGTGCGCCCACCGTGATGGTCGAGAAGCTGCCGTCCGCCGGCCAGTTCGCCGAGGCCATCCGCAGCCTGTCGGCGTTCCTCAACGTGACCCCCACCCACCTGGCCTGCATCGAGGTCGGCGGCGTGAACTCGACGACGCCGATCGTCGCCGCTGCCGAGCTCGGCCTGCCCCTGGTCGACGGCGACGGCATGGGCCGTGCGTTCCCCGAGGTGCAGATGGTGCTGCCGACCCTGTCCGGGGTCAGTGCGACACCGATGGCCCTGGCCGACGAGAAGGGCAACACCGTGGTCTTCGACACGGTGGACAACCGGTGGGCGGAACGGCTCGCCCGCACGGCGACGGTCGAGATGGGCTGCTCCGCGATCACGGCGCAGTACGCCATGTCCGGCGCGCAGGTGAAGGAGACGTTCGTCCGCGGCAGCCTGTCGCCGAGCGTCCGGCTCGGCGAGACGCTGGTGCGCGCACGCAGCGAGAACGCCGACCCCGTCACGG
>NZ_LR733653.1:0-7399 GCF_902506275.1 Exiguobacterium sp. 8A
TGTCCAGCAATGCTTGTGCCCCTTTCGGCATCCCCGCCATGTCGTCCGCCACCGCGCCCTGTTTCCGCGACGTGCGCTTCCGTCCCGTCCCTGACTTCTTGCCGAAGACGAACTCGAGCTTGTAGAGGCCCGCGTCCCCGCTCTTCTTGTACGTGAGCGCCGCCTCGAACGGGCGTTTCTGTTTGGACGTCATCTTGAACGGTCCGACCGTCCCGCCCGCGAGGAGCGTCTTCGCGTGGGACGGGGTGAGCGTCTTGCCGGCGATCTGTTTCCACAGGACGACGAGGCAGGATTCATTCTCGCATGAATAGGAGTTCTTCCGTTCGACGACGTCCCCGCCACATTCCGGGCAGGTGCCGACGACCCGGTCCCGGTCCGCCGTCTCCTGGAGCCGTCGTGTCGTCTCGGTCCCTTCCTGTGTCTTGACCGTCGTCACGAGGTGACGGACGAACGCCTCCACCTTCTTCACGAACGCCTTCGCGTCGACCTCGCCCTTCGCGACGAGGCCGAGGGCGGACTCCCATTTGGCCGTCATCTCCGGGCTCGTCAGGAGATGGAGCCCGGACGACCGGGCGAGCTGGATCACCGCCCGGCCCTTGTCCGTGACGCAGAGCTTCTTCCCGTCGGGACGGATGTAGCCGACCTTCTTCAGACGCTCGATCGTCGCGGCCCGGGTCGCCTCCGTCCCGATCTCGAGCCCTTTGGCCGACTCGCGCGCCTCCTCGTCCTCGATGTGGCGTCCGGCCTGTTTCATCGCCTGGATGAGCGTCCCTTCGGTATAGGGGACGGGCGGGCGGGTCACCCGCTCCTTCGTCGTGGCCACGACGACCGTCGCCGGTCCCGGCACGATCTGCATGCCAGGGGGGAGGGTCGCGTCCTCCTTGTCCTTGTCCGTCTCGTTCTCCTCCCCACGGAAGAGCACCGTCCAGCCCGGGTCGACGACCTGGGCGAACCGGGCGCGGAACGGCTCGCCCCCGGCCTCGATGTCGACCGTGACCCGTTCCTTCGTCTCGACCGGCAGGCAGTGCGCGATCAGGCGACGCTCGACGAGCGTCAGCACGTTCCGCTCCTTCTCGCCGAGACCGTCCGGCCAGGGTTTCCCGGTCGGAAGGAGCGCGTGGTGGTCCTCGACCTTCGACGCGTCGACGAACCGTTTGGAGCCGAGGGCGCGCTCGACGTCGACCTGCCCGGCCACCGGATGGCGACCGACGACCTTCGGCACGAGGGCGCGGATCATCCCCGCCTCGTCCTCCGTGACATGGTTCGCGCTCGTCCGCGGATACGTCAGCAATTTATGTGTCTCATAGAGCGCCTGCGCCGTCTTCAGCGTCTCGTCCGCCGAGTACCCATACAGACGGTTCGCCTCGGTCTGGAGCGTCGACAGCGAGTGCAGGAGGGGCGCCTGACGGCGTGCCGTGTCCCGTCTCGGGTCGAGGGTGACGGTCGCCCCGTGCGCCTGTCCGCTGATCCGCCCCGCCTCCTCTTTCGTGAGGCGCCCGGTCGGGTGCTCGCCCGACCAGGTCGCCTCGAAACGGTTCCCCTGTTGGTCGAGCGTGAGCGTCGGCACGTGATACGTCTCCGGGCGGAACGCCTGGATCGCGACGTCGCGGTCGTGGACCATCGCGAGGACGGGCGTCTGGACGCGCCCGATCGAGTAGACGACGCCGTGCCCGCCGTGGCGTGTCGTGAACGCCCGGGTCGCGTTCAGCCCGACGAGCCAGTCCGCCTCCGAACGGGCCCGCGCGGCGGCGTAGAGCGCCTCATAGTCCCGTCCGTCCCGCAGGTCGGCCCACGCCTTCTTGAGCCCTTCCTCGGTCAGGGACGGCGTCCAGAGGCGCCGGATCGGCAACGTGAGACCGAGATGGTCGTAGATGAACCGGAAGATCGCCTCGCCCTCCCGTCCGCTGTCGCAGGCGTTGACGATGGCGTCGCACCCCTTCGCGGCCTGTCTGATTTTCTTGAGCTGGTCCTTCGTCTTCTCGACCGGCTTGAGCCGGAACGGGTCGGGCACCATCGGGAGCGTGTCCGCGTCCCAGCGCGCCCATTCCGGGTGATAGTCTTCCGGTTCCGCGAGCGTGACGAGGTGGCCGATCGCCCACGTGATGCGGGCGTCGGGATGGTCGAGGTACCCGTCGGCGCGCTTGGCGCCCGGGAACAACGTCTCGGCGATCGCACGGCCGACGGCCGGCTTCTCTGCGAGTATCAATAGTTTGGCCATAGGAAAAGCCCTCCCGCATGTCGGCGGAAGGGCCACACCCCCTTCTTCGTTTGGATTTGTCTACATCGGTCAATCGGTCAAGTAGTTCGTTCAGGTCATTCTTGCTCGTCTTCGTCTGGATGCGGGAGGACATGGAGCCCGACGCGCGCCTTTCGTTCTTCTAACCACTTCGCCCGCGCTTCTTCGGGACGGACCGGGCGGATCGGGCGGACGCTGAAGCGCACGATATAGTCCGTCCCGTCGAGGTCGATGTCGGTGTACTCGACGATCTTGTAGCTCCGTCCCTTGAAGTCGACCACGTTCCCGGGACGATAGTGTTCGAGTGGCCGATCCTTTCGCGACCACGGGTCGGTGGGTTCGAGCAGCCGGTTCCCCTTCACCCTGGCCCCGAGCTCGAACAGACCCCTGTCGGTCGGGAAGACCGGGAACATATGGGATTTCGGGACGGGGACGTCCAGGTGTTGGACGGTATACTGCACGATGACCCGGCTGGGTCGGTAGTCGAACCAGATCTGTTCGATGCCGAGGACGAGGGCCGGGGTGCCGTCGACATGGAGGACGTCGCCGATCCGGTGCGGGCGCCGGAAGCAAGGATAGGTCCCCTCGATGGATGCGAACATGATACGATCACCTCGCTTCCTTGGCCGACGCGTCGACGAGTGTCGCCCGCACGATGTGCCGGTTCTCGGCCGTCTCGATCGGGGTGCACGTGATGAGCGTGAGCGACGGGGTCTCGGTCGGTTCGAGCACGCTCACATCCTCCGGTTTAACGACCCACTCCTCCTCGACGACATAACGATAGATCGTCCCGTCCGCCGGGTCGGTGATCGTCACCACGTCCCCCGGCTCGACGTCCGGGAGACGGTTGAACAGGCGTCCGGGGACGAAGCTCCGGTGTCCCGCGATGGCGAGGTTCCCCTCGCCCGGACGCATCGTCGGCGCCACCTTCGTCAGGGCGACGTCGAGGTTTTCCGCCGTCGTCGTCTCAAGGACAGGGCCCGAGAGCCCGATCGACGGGATGTCGAGCCGGATCGCGCCTTCGAGCTTCGCCCGTTGTTTCGGGTTGAGCGACGGGACGCGCTCCTCCGACGACTCGAGCGCCTGCATCGCGAGCGCGAGCTCGTCGATCTCCGCGCCCTGGGTCGCATGGTGGTAGCTCGGGTACAGGTACAGCCCGACCCCGCCGGCCAACAGGACGAGCGCGATCAGCCAGCGCATGACCTTCACTGTGTCGCCCCCTCTCCTCCGGGTGCCTCGACGTGCCGTCTGCCCTTCCGATAGGCCGCGTCCATCTGTTTGGCTTCGAGTTCTTCTTTGCGTAGTTCGCGGGCGACATTGCTTAGGATCGGTTTGGAGAGACGATAGAGACGCTGACAGTTTTTCTCATCATAGGCGAACGGGCTCTTGAAGGATTTTGGCGATCCGAGCGAGACGAAATGGTCTTGGACATGATCGGCGAACACGCCCATCATCTCGACATACCCGTCGAACGTCTTCATCAGGACGGCCAGATCGTTCTCGATGGACCGTTGGGCCCGAAGGGTCGCCTTCTGTTCACTCGTCTGTTGTCTCAGGATATTGTTCTCCTGTTCCATCCGCGTCTTAGCGATCTGCTGTTCCAAACATTCCTCCCTTAAATACTGGATGACATCATCCATGGAGGCGAAGTTGTTCTCTTCTTTGATTTCCAGCAACATATCATACGTGTCTTCTTTGACTTTTACGGTACGCAAGCTCATTTTTCCCCACTCCTTTTTGAATGTTCAGACCTATTTCTTCATCGTTTCAGGAATATGATTTGTTCTCAACTTTTCTTTCCCTGTGATTTTTTTCTTCTGGAAGAGAAACGGACCTGACTTGTACGTTTTTTGAGAAAAGTTGGCTCATAGATGAACGAAGCTGATTCACCCGTCCTATCCCGAGGATGCTTCGTACCAATCATCCTCGTTTCGATTTTTTTACCGATGGTCTCCACTGCTTCGTGCAAATTCTTCAGCTCGTGGGACACATTCTGTTGTTTGACATAGGCCCGATGCAGTGCATCATTTTCCTGTTGCAGTTGTTGGAGCCGCGACTTGACGTTTTCAATGACCGCATATTCATGGTGAAAATGTCGGATGACATCATCCATGGAAGCAAAACTGTTCTTTTCTTTCATCCTCATCAACATCTCGTAAGTATCTTCTTTGATTTTTATGGAACGTAGGTTCATTTCCAACACTCTCCTTATGATGTTTTCTATCGTTCGTTGCCTTTGATTCATCGGTCAAGTTCATCACGTTCTCGTGCCATCGCCCTTGCACGAAGCTGGCGGTACTCCTGTTCATGACGACGTTCCTCCTCGCGCACGGTGCGGTCGAGCTGGTCGAGCAGTCGCCCGTCGGAGATTGGGAGGGCCCGCGCCGCAGGCGCGAGGGCCGTGATCGACTGACGGCGGGGGGTCTCTGGTTTTACCGGGGCGCCACGCCCCGGCTTCCCGTTCGTCCCCCGTCTCTTGTCCTTCCGGGGGACGGACGGGACCGCTGACTTGCCTGTTTTCCGCGTGTCGGGTGTCGATTTCCCTTTCGGTTGTCCCTCCGACGGCGTCCCCTTTTCCCGTCCCATGGTCGGGAGGGCGAGGTCTTCGGTCACATCAGGTCTCGCCTTCGCCTGAGTGAGGAGCGTGTTCCCGAGGCGCTGGTACAGGTCGGCCCGCCGGTTGTCGGCGTACTGTCGTTCGAAGCGTGGCGAGCCCCCGTAGGCACGGACGTGGACGCGCTGTTCGCGCTCCCAGCCCGCCTTGAGGTCGGTCCATTCGGTCGCTTTGTGCGTCTCGAGGTAGTGCGTGCTCGCCCGGTCGATCAGCTCCCGCAGTTCGGGATGATGTTCCTTGATCTTCTTGTAGTTCTGTTCTTTCTTCTGTGCGGGGAGACGTCGCCGAATCTCGTCAAGATGTCGGTCGAGCGTCGGGTCGGACCACGCCAGCCGTTCGTCACGCAGCGGCTCGACGATCCGGTCACGGGTCAACGCCCTGAGGCGTTCGAGTTCCACGTCCCGGTCCGTCAGCCCGGACAGGAGACGGCTCTTCATCGTGTCGCGGACGGCGTCCTTGCGGAACGCCTCCTGTTCGGTCAACGGCTCCTGTTCACCGACGGTCGCGATGTGCACGTGGATGTTGTCGGTGTTGCGATGGATCGACCCGACCCACAGGAGGTCGTCCCGGTCCATCTTCTTGCCCATGCCGTCCATCATGTCACGGACGGCGTCACGCAGGCGTCCCTCGTCGAGCCGGTCGGTCCTCGCGTCGTACAACTTCTGTTCCTCGAGCCACCGGTTGTCGAACGAGACGACGTCCTTCAGGAGATGCCCGTCGCGTTCGATCGAGTCGTCGAACCGGGCGATCAGGTCTGCCCGTTCCGTCTCGCTGATCGTGTCCCGTTCGCCCGTGAAGACGCCGAGCGAGCGCGTCTTCTGTTCGTCTTCCATATAGGTCGTATACCGTTCGATGGTGGGGTCGATGCGATCCTCCGTGTCGGTGAGTTCCATCTCGTCGAATCGGTTCATGTATGCATAGTAGGAGGCGACGGACCCGATCTCGCGCGTCTTCGTCGGTCTGTCATACTGACACTTCAGGACGATACCGGGCGTGCCGGACATGTCAGCGCACGTCCTTTCGGGTCGTCATCTTCCGCGTCATCCATTCCTGTTTCCAGCGTCTGATTTTGGCATCGATTGAGCGTCTCAGTTCGTGGAACAGACGGATGCGCGACCGGTCGCCATTGCCTTCGAGACGGAGCCTCGCGAAGGCCGCCGACTGGATCGCCATGACGTGGAGCGCCTCCTGTTCCGAGTCACAGCCGTACCGCTCACAGATGCGTTCGAGCTCGATCTGTGCCTCCGGTTCGAGCCGGAAGACGACCGCGCGGATCGCACGTGGGCGGTAGGCATACAGTTCGGATGTCGTCGTTTTGTGCATCGTTCACCCCTCCTCCCGGTCACGTTTTCGGGTGACGGGCAGACGCTCATCGAGTCGTCGGGCGACCTCGACGAGGACGTCCTCGACGCCCTCGATCCGGTCCGCGAGGTTCAAGAACTCGACCGACCGCACGACCTGCCAGTCGACCGATCGCTGACGGATGTCCCCGTCCGCATAGGCCTCGAGGATGTACACCATCAACTCGTTCCGGCTCCATCCGACCTGATCCGCTCGCGTGTCCAACAACTCGACGGCCGGTTTGCTCAACCCACGTACCAGTACATCCATCTTCTCTGTCGACCGCTTCGGTGGTCGCACACGTCCGCCCGTTGTTTTTTTCGTTTCCATCATCTCGTTCCTCCTCCAAATCCATTCGTTTTCTCGGTTTCCCGGATCACGTCCGCCCGTTTCCAGGCAGACGTTTATTGTTCAGTTTGATGTTCATCAAGTCGCCTCTCAGATGACAGGGAGAACGTTTGTACACCAGCCACTTGGATGCAAGGGAGAGGGTGACTAGAGCATAACTGTAATTTGATATCACATGTGTATCAAATTGGCCCAAATCGCGGTAGTACCGCGATTTCAGAACGATATCAAAAAAACGTGATTTTTCTCCTATTTTTCTCCCTCTTTTTTCATCTTTTCTCTTTTGTTCTCCCTGTTTTTCTCCTTTGTTCTCCCTCCTTTTTTACAGCTCCCCTGTCATCCACTCGCCGTTTTTTGGTCGGCGAATCTCTTGTTTTTCTGTTCCCAATGACGCGATTGACACACAAGCTACTTGAGTGCCAATCTGTCGATTTCATGTCGCGACTTGCGCGATGTACGATCCGTTTTCGTCACGTTTCGGTGACGAAGATGGTCGTGTTTTTGTCGATCGGGCGATCAGTTCGCGAGCGATTCGAGGCGTTCACGCGTCACGTCGCGTGCCTCCTCGTGCTCCTCGATCTGGAGCTCGTTCGTCGTCATCCGCGTCGTGTTCTGTGTGATCTTGCTGTCGATCTCGCGCAGTTCCTCGTCCGACTTGTTCGCCCGTTGGGCGTCGAGCTGGGCGTTCCGTTTCACGAGTTCTTCGTTCTCATACAGGAGGTTCACGATCGCTTCCTCGTACGATTCGACACGCCATTCGAGCTCCGCCACGAGGCGGTCGTGCGTCCGTTCCCGGAACGCGTCCGCGTCCGCGTCGAGCGCGTCGACACGTTTCACGACGCCGTCCGACGTGAACAGTC
>NZ_LR733697.1:0-1238 GCF_902506275.1 Exiguobacterium sp. 8A
CTTCTACACAGTCGACTCGGCCGTGTTGAACACGACATCCGTTGACACCGAACTGACCCTCGGGTTCACGATCCTCAAAAGTAACGGGATCAAGTTCAGTCCGGTGTCGACGATCACGTTTAGCGACGGTACAGAGTTGACGTGTGAAGCCGATGACCCACGTAGGGTTCCGTCGCTCGTGGACACTACGGACTCTTGGGATTTCGCTTGTGAGGCAGACGAGTTCCCGGAGGACAGCGACGGCGCGAAGCTCGTTGTCGTCGATGACTACAACTGACGTCACAGATCCTGCTGGCGGCCGAGCAGCGGGCAGCGGAATCGCCACGAGGGAACCGGCGGCGGTTCCAAGTATGTGGGTGCCGACCAGTAGATTGAAGAGAAGCTCGCTGATCGGAGGACCCAGTGTTGAAATCGGAATTCCAGGCGCATCCGCTGTGGGACACGTTGCAGACCGCGTCGACGCTGATCGGCTCTCTTCATGATGAGGTGAGCGATGCGGAACGAAGCGAGCTAAACCGGGTGCGAGAGTTGCTGGCTTTCTCGCAGGCGGTGAAACCGCTCGGCGCACACAACGCCCGCCGGTTCAACCAGGCACTTCTAGACGAATTACACAGCCCGTGGACCTCCGCGCTGTCCTACTTGCAGAACCGGTCCACCACCGCCAGTCCGTCTTACACCGATCAAGCCGTCATCTATGCGGAGGGCACCCTGCAACCGCTGTACGCGATGTGGACGCCTCCGTTGCCTCCGGCACAACAGGCGCAGCTACGGAGCTTCTACGACGACCTCGTCGAACAGCAGGACGTGGACATCGCCCTCCTACACGAGAAACGAACTGCGCTCGGCGAACGGCTGGAGGAGCTCGGCGAGGAGGCGGAGCAGCGGTTTACGGTGGTCTCTACGGCGTTGGAATCGTTGCAGAACACGGCGAGCAGTGCCGGCGAAACCGTTGACGGGTACGAGGCGCGCGTTGACACAGTCGTCGACAACGGCACCAAACGAATCAACGAACTTGAGTCGACAAACACGAAGAACTACACGGCGTGGCAGCAAGCGCAAGGGGAGCGGTTCGATGAGGACTTCGCCCCATTCAAGGCGGCAATTGAGCAAAAACTCCAGGAAGCCGACGGCACGCTTCAACGACTGCGGGAGACAAACAAGGAGTACGAGACTCTTACTGCAGCGGCGGCAGCGAACACCCTTGCACATAGTTTCTCACGGGAGGCGCTCACCACTCG
>NZ_LR733631.1:0-1225 GCF_902506275.1 Exiguobacterium sp. 8A
CCGCGATGCTGTCCGACAGGCTCTGGCTCTGCGAGTACGGGTAGGCGTCGCTCGTGGTGTAGCCGTCCACGACCCACTGGATGCGGTGGTCGACGATCGCCGGGTAGGCGTCGCTGTCGACGGTCAGGTACGGCGCCGCCTTCTGCACACGGGTGATCGGGTCGCGGTCGTAGAGGATCTGCGAGTCCTTGTTCACCGCGTTCGAGAGCAGGATCTGCTCCGACTGGAACTTCGCGGCGTAGACGAGCCGGTTGAAGAAGTTGCCGAGGCTCGGCCCGCCGTTCCCGGCGTACGTGGTGGTGGCGTTGCCGCCGTTGTCGTCGTCGGAGCCGGACGGGTAGTCGAGCTCGACGTTCTTCGTGCCCTTCGGCGCACCGACGATCGAGTACGGCGGCGAGGTCTCACCGAAGTACACACGCTGCTGGAAGTCGCCCAGCGCACCGTTCGACGGGATGCCGGACTCGAGGAACACCGGCTTGCCGTCACTCGCGCGCTGGTTGCCGTAGGCCGCGGTGACGCCGTACCCGTGGGTGTAGACGAACGCCCGGTTGTACTGGGTGTTCGCGGCCGAGCTGAGGCCGTCGAGGTCGATGTCGCGGACCGCGATCACGGTGTCCTCGGTCTCGCCCTTGACGTCGTAGCGGTCGACGTCGAGCTCCTTCGGGAACTGGTAGTACTGCCGGTACTGCTGCAGCTGGCTGAACGTGTCGGAGACGATCTTCGGGTCGATCAGGCGGATGTTGGCCGTCGTCTGGGCGTCCTGCGCCAGTGCGCCCGAGCTCGCCTCGGTCGTGGCGTCGTAGTTCTGCTCCTCGACACCGGCGACCCCGTACGCGTCACGGGTGGCCTTGATGTTCCGCTCGATGTAGGCGGACTCGAAGGTCCGCTCCGAGGGCTTCACCTGCAGCCGCTGGACGACCCACGGGTAGATGCCGCCGATCACGATCGCGGCGACGAGCAGCAGGCCGGTGCCGACGATCGAGATGCGCCAGCGGCCGATGACCGCCGTCAGGATGAAGAGCAGCGCGACGATCGCTGCGATGCCCGCCATGATCTCGCGACCCGGGATCACCGCGTTGACATCGGTGTACTGGGCACCGGTGATGAGCGAGTTCGACTTCGTCAGCGCCGCGTACTGGTCGAGCCAGAGGCTGACCGCCTGCAGCGCGATGTAGAGCGCCGCAGTGACCGCGAGCTGGATGCGCGCAGCGCGGGAGATCCGGAC
>NZ_LR733632.1:0-1436 GCF_902506275.1 Exiguobacterium sp. 8A
CGGCGACGACGCGCACCCGGTCGGGCTCGCCGGTGTCCCGGTGATGCGGGTCGACACCACGAAGCCCTACGACGTCGGGGCCCTGGTGCAGGAGATCGCGTCGCACTTCGTCTGACCAGCCACGGCTCGTCGAGCCGACCATGCTGCCGGAGCGACACGTCGTCGACGGGGCGATCCGTTCCTCCTGGCAGAGCGACAGGAGTCGGCGGAACGTTGGCGGCCCACTGTCGCTTCCGGGAAGCACGGCACACGCACCAACGCCCCGCCCGGATGCCGGACGGGGCGTTCTACGTGGGCGCTACTTCTTGGCGCCCTGGGCGGCCACGGCGGCGGCGCCGGCAGCGGCGGCCTCGGGGTCCAGGTAGTACGCGGGCTTCGTCGGCGTGAAGTCGTCGTCGAGCTCGTACACCAGCGGGATGCCGGTCGGGATGTTCAGACCGGCGATGTCATCGTCGGAGATGCCGTCGAGGTGCTTCACGAGCGCACGCAGCGAGTTGCCGTGGGCAGTGACGAGCACGGTCTTGCCAGCGGCGAGGTCCTTCGTGATGTCGGACTCCCAGTACGGCAGCAGGCGGTCGATCACGAGCTTGAGCGACTCGGTGCGGGGCAGCTGGTCGCCGAGCTCGGCGTAGCGGCGGTCACCGGACTGCGACCACTCGGCGTCGTCTGCGATGGGCGGCGGCGGGACGTCGAACGAGCGGCGCCACTCCATGAACTGCTGCTCGCCGTACTCGGCCAGGGTCTGGGCCTTGTCCTTGCCCTGCAGGGCGCCGTAGTGGCGCTCGTTGAGGCGCCAGTCGCGCTTCACCGGCAGCCAGGCCAGGTCGGCCTGCAGCAGCGCGATGTCCGCGGTCTGGATCGCGCGGGTCAGGAGCGAGGTGTACAGGACGTCGGGGACGATGCCGGACTCGGCGATGAGGTCGCCGGCGCGCTTCGCCTCCTTCTCGCCCAGCTCGCTGAGCCGGACGTCGACCCAACCGGTGAACAGGTTCTTCTGGGTCCAGTCACTGTTGCCGTGGCGGAGCAGGACGAGCGTGGAGGTCATGCCTCCGAGTCTACCGAGCGGTACCGGCCCCGTACCCTTGACGCATGCCCATCGGGAACGTGACGCGCGGGACGACCGGGTACAACCGGCTCCGCCGCGTCGACCGGTGGATCGCGACCCTGCCGGTGCTGCGCCGGACGGACGACCCGCTCGTCGCCGACGTCGGCTACGGGGCATCGCCGACCACCACCCTCGGGCTCCGCGACCGGCTGGCGGCCGTCCGACCGGACGTCGAGGTGACCGGCATCGAGATCGAGCCCTCGCGGGTCGCGCTCGCGAACGCCGGGACCCGCGACGGCGTGACCTTCCGCCTGGGTGGCTTCGAGACGCCGACGCCCGGGCAGCGCCGACCCGCCGTCATCCGGGCCTTCAACGTGCTGCGGCAGTACGA
>NZ_LR733633.1:0-3299 GCF_902506275.1 Exiguobacterium sp. 8A
TGACGAGGCGACCGAGGGCTGGACGGATCGTGTTGACGCACGAACCATCCGGTTCTGGTGAATTTGATTTTTCGCGCCAAATTCACCTTTATCATAGCGGATTTCACGTGGTTTTTCCAGTCTCCCAGATCGAAAAGTGCGCAAAATCCGAACATTTTTTGTACACTTTCTCGTTTCGGACGACGCATCCGCCCTCGTCTACATACGATCCAACCGACCTTTCGGCCCCTTCGACGAACAGAAGGAGGCCTTTTTGTCATGTCTGCAACTTTCCCGGATACAGGGCCATACATGTCCTGTGTCCACCATTCTATCAATGTTCGCGTGAGAATGACAGATGTCCTGTCACGATCGCCGATCTTCTTTCCTGATCTATCATCTTTACCATCCCATCCTCTGATCGTCCGTCCCCTTGAAGGGGGTGGTGGCTGAAAGCCGACGGTCTGTCGCGTCATCGTCAACGTCCCATTCACGGGCCGGTTGGCCCGACATAAGGAGGAATTCAACTTGTACTCAAACCGAAATCACCCCCCCGCCCCGGGGCGACGGGTGCTGGCCGCCATGCTGGCGTTCCTGCTCGTCTTCTCGGGCGTCCCGGCGAACGCCGCCGGCGCGCTCATCGACAGCGTCACACTGCTGTCTGACGGCGGGCAACCGATCGACACCATCACCCGTGACCAACGCGTCAAGGTGCGCATCGACTGGACCGAGAAGGACGCGGTCAAGGCCGGCGAGTCGCACACCGTGCGACTGCCAGACCAGCTCACCGTCACCGACTTCACGTTTCCTCTAAAGGATGACGCGGGGACGGTCGTCGGGGAAGGCAAGGTCGTCAACCGCGTGCTCACGTTCACGTTCAACGAGACCGCGACCGAGAAGACGAACCTGAGCGGTCACATCATCGTCGAGGGGCAGTTCCACTACCCGTTCTCGAAGACAGACCGATCCGATGCACTCGCGTTCGTCGCCGACGGCGCCGAGAGCACGCACCCGATCACGATCCTCAAGGACGAACCGCTCGACGAGCATCTGTACAAGTGGGCGAGCGCCCAGGTACAGAACGGCAACGAGATCCTCTGGTCGGTCCGGATCAACCAGAACAAGGACGCGCTCAAGGGCGCGAAGGTCGTCGATGTCGTCAAGCCGGGGCACACGCTCATGGCCTCGACGGTCACCGTCGGCACGATCGACACCGACGAGTACGGCTTCTCTGCCAGTGGCGTCAAGCCGGTCCCGGCCAGTGACTACACGCTGACGACGAAACCGGACGGGTTCACGCTCGAGCTCGGCGACATCACGAAGACGTATCTCGTCACCTATCGCACGAAGGCGGACGTCGTCCAGTATGAGTATCGCAACGACGCGACGCTCTCGGCGGACGGTTTCGAGCCGGTGAGCGTCTACAACAAGTACCGCAACTTCGACGGCGGTGGCATCTCGATCGGCTCCACGCCGACGGGCGCGCTCCGCATCCTCAAGGAAGGGGAAGACGCCACGCCCCTCTCGGGCGCCTCGTTCCAGGTGACGGACGTCACCGGCGCGACGCATGACGTCGTGACCGACGCCTCGGGCGTCGCGATCCTCGAGAATCTCCCGGTCGGGAAGGTGGGCGTCGTCGAGACCGGCGCGCCGGAAGGCCACGTCCTCGACAAGACCCCGCATGAGGCGACGGTCGACCGTGACGCCACGGTCGGGATCACCGTCACGAACGACACGATCCGTGGGAAGGTCGTCATCCTGAAGGTCGACGCAGAGACCGGGGAACCGATCCCCGAGACCGAGTTCCTCATCCTCGACGCCGAGGGGACGGAGGTCGCTGAAGGGTTCACCGACGCCGACGGCCGTTACGAGGTCGAGCTCCCGTATGGGCGCTATGAGATCGTCGAGACGAAGCCGGCACCCGGCTATGACGCGATCGACACCCGTTTCTACGCCGACGTCCGCACGGACGGGCAGGTGATCGAGCTCGAGGTCGTCAACGACTACATCTATGGCACGCTCGACGTCCTCAAGACGGACGCCGAGACCGACGAGGCGCTCCCGGGCGCGACGTTCGACATCCTCACGCCGGATGGCGCGGTGTTCCAGACGGTCACGACCGGGGAGGACGGGCACGCCCGTGTCACCCTCCCACATGGCACCTATGAGCTCGTCGAGACCGGCGCACCGGACGGCTACGTCCTCGACGAGGTGGCCATCCCGGTCACGATCGACGAACAGGGTCAGGTCGTCGAGAAGACGGTCACGAACCGCATGATCCGTGGCACGCTGCGCCTGTTCAAACGGGACGCGGAGACCGGTGAAGGGCTTCAAGGCGCGACGTTCCTCGTCCGTGACGCGGACGGCGTCGACGTCGGACGGATCGCGAGCGACAAGGACGGGGTCGCCCTGATCCTGTTGCCCCACGGCACATACACCGTGACCGAGGTCGAGGCGCCGGACGGCTATGTCCTCGACGACACGGAACACGCGTTCACGATCGAGACGGACGACGAGGTCGTCTCCCTCGACATCGACAACGAGGCGGAGCCCGCCCCGGAACCGCCCGCGAAGCCGAGCGAGGTCGTGACCGAGACCGTGACGGAGAAAGTGACCGAGAAGACGGTCGAGAAAGAGAAGATCGTCGAGAAGGAGAAGATCGTCGTCCGTGGCACGTTGACGGCGACACCGGAACCGGCGACGCTCCCGGGCAAACTGCCGAAGACCGGCGAGGAGTGGGTCCGTCTGGCCCAACAGGCCGGGATCGCGCTGGCCGGCGTCGGGCTGTTGCTCCTGCTCTGGCCACGCAAACGGAAGCTGTTCCGTCGCTGACCGGCATATCCGTACACTGACGAAGGAACCAGATGCTGTATCACCGCACGAACGCACGCCACGCCGGACCCCGGTCCGGCGGTCGGATGTGCGGCCTACGACGCATGACCCAAAACACGGACCAATCTCCCGCCCCGGCGGGCGAACCTTGACAATCAGTTCCCCGTGTCTGTACATATCGGCGTGGCGCGACAGGGTGGACCGGTCGTGGCTATACGCACCCGTGCCCCGGGCAAACACCCGGGCACACCCAATGACCACCGGCACGGCGAGTGTCGTCAGGCAAGACCCGTCCCGACGTATCACCGGGCCGGCACCCGAAGACAGCACCACACCGCACGACGTACGACATGAACACGTAGGCCGCACATCCGACCATGGCGACATGGTGACCGGTCCGAGGGCCGGGAACACGTTGGACGAACAGGAAGGAGAGATATGATGAGCAAACCGTTGAGTGAGTACAGGCTGTTCCGACTGCTGAAAGA
>NZ_LR733658.1:0-3514 GCF_902506275.1 Exiguobacterium sp. 8A
TGAACATCACTACCTTCGTAAAAACCGATATAGGGACCACTTTTATCATTGTTTGGCAGTCCTTGTATTTGCGCAACTACTTCGCTATTCCGTATCACATCAAACCATTCTCCATGTTGTCTCATAAGACGATTAAAAAATGCTTGCGCACTCACAAAATTCCTCCCTTGATTTTTTTCACATCATTTTTTTGATGTATATACCAAAAAAAATTAATTAAAAAGATAAATATCTTCAATTTGGCTTGCTATGCTCGCCCTTTTGTCCCCTTTCTTCGAAAAGTCAATTTGTTCATGGTGCATGATGTTAATGAGCAGTCGATTAAGGAACTTAATCCCTCTTGGGTCACCTTCTTCTAGACCACCATGTACATTCTTCGATCTTTTTTTATACATTTTCCTAAAATCCTCAAAAATATCCCATTTGGTTTTCCCTTCAAATGAAGGGTCTCCTTGTAAGATGTTGGCTGCGTACAGTGCCATCCTATAGCTCAATTCCCCCTGGTTTCCATTTAGCAGTGACTCAATCCCGATAACAGCGTCAAGGAATCCGTCCTTTGAGTATCGATCCATGAGCGATCGCGTTCTTCGAAGAAAAGCATTTTCCAGTTGTTTAACAGGCTCTGACTTATCCTTTTTCATATCAGCGAATACATTCAAATAGGTGTGTTCCAATCCCTTTAGTGATTCACTCGTGATTTCTAGCATGTCTTCTGGCTCTACCCAGTGTTTTCTTACATTACAGAGTTCAATGATAAACGATTGGTCTAAAGTCATCGGTTGCCACCTTGTTACCGGAGTAGCACCCATATTGAAAGGGAATCCCTCCACCACATAATATGCGTCCTTCACGACAAGAAGATTGTGCTCCAATTCTAGGGACATCAAATTGACAAATGAATTCAGTTGTTTGAAATGTTCAGCATAAACCTCAATTATTCTATTTTCAATCTCGAGTACATTCATTCCATTTATATTGATTTCAGCTATAATCTCAAATGTCATGTTTGAATTTAGAAGCTCCGAATCGTTATAGTACATATCTCGTCCATACCCATCATCAAAATAGTTCGACACTCTTCCCTCATGCTCGATAGGGTCTAAATTCCTGAACTTCAACTGTGGATTCAATTGAATCCCCTTTTCACTATATGCATCTCCTTGCCAGACGCAGCCCTCCAAGGGGATCAATATATTCACAGTTATCTTTTTAGCCAACAAAAATTTGATGTGTTTTCTGTATATTTTAGAGAGTATCTCATCATTGTTCCTTTTAAATATAAAACTTTCCCACCCGCCTACTGACTCCATATATTCTTGAAGAATCGAGAAATAAAAAGAAAACAAACAAAAATCAATTGCCTCTGTATCATCTTCTAGCATAGTGAAACGATGACCACCATATTGATCTACAAATTTTTTCGCCGCCTCATTTTTTCCAGTCATAGCGTTATATAGTTCGAATGGTTCAATCACATCGGACATTTTCTGCAACCTATCCAGCAGACGAGTTTTCTCGGGCAACCCTTCCGTTTCCTGTGGTTGCGGAAGCCATGAAAGTTTTAATTGTTCTTTCAAAGTGCTCAACAATTCAATCAATGTTGAATAGATGTGGTCGTCTGGCTGAATTGTGGGTTTGTATTTCACGACTGAATTTCCACCTTTCTGACTTTGCTGTAAACTCCGTAACAACATCTAGATTATTTCGTTCGATGTGTTCATCACTATCATACCAATAAGCGTAACAACATTCCCAAATCACTCTGTTCCGACGAACGCGATCGCGTCGAACGCTACCTGGACGACCCCGTCCCGCTCGTTGGCCAACTCGACGACACGGTCCATGTAATCGACCCGATGCACGAACCCATGGAACTGGCGCATCTCCCCGTCCGTCACATACCGCACCGTCACCCGGTCACCGGAGAAGATTGCGTCGTTCAGCACACGCTCGTACGCGTCCAACAGTTGGTCGTCGATATCCGGCATCTCGATCTTCTGCACTTCCCGATAATATTTGATGAGGAGTGCCTTGTGTTCCGGCATCAGGAACGGGACCCATTTCTTCTCGCCCCGGTCGACATATCTCGTCATGGTCCATCTCCACCTTTCCCAAGCAATTATAAGAACGTTTGTTCTTATTTTATACCCTCATTTTCGCGTTGTACACAAAAAAAGGGGCGCCGGTCGGCACCCCCTCGTCCTCGTCAAGGTATCGTTTGTTCTGTTCGGACGTTGACCCTGCTTCTGTCGATGTTCCCGAGCGCCATCACCACATAGCCGGCCCGTTGGGCGAACGTCGACGTATACGTCACGCGTCGGCACAATGCCCGGCCGGTGTACGCTTGTTCGGTCGGGTCGTACTCACGCAAGGTCAGGACATCGCCGGACTTGTATCCGCGATCGTCCTGACGAATCTCGAACGTTTTCAGGCCGGCCTCGACCGCGTCAAAATATTCCGGCCAAATCTTCAGCTCATGTACCATACATTCCCCTCCCCTTTTTTTCACATCTCCGCCAATTGGTCTACTGGCACAATCATACCGTGCTCATCGTAATCAGCAACCTTAAAGAATACAGTTCCCGATTCTAGAACCTTGTCGAAGTCGCGATCCAATTTGACAGTTTCCGTGTCATGCACGTCCCTCGTTTGCTTGTCTGTCACCTTGCAATACAGATACATCCCGTCCCACCCTAACTCTTGAATCAGCCACGTCGGAACGATCATCATCTCGTAGCGCTCGTCTTTGATCGGTTCACCAATCTTGTCTGGATGTGGCGTCAGGTACCACTGATGCTCACAAAAATCATATGCGTTTTCCGATTCTGGATATGGCGTTGAATGAAAGATCATGTCCACGTATGGCGAATCAGGATGATGGTTCCGAATCGCAAACTTCAACATCCACATCCTAAATTTCTTGCTATCAGTTAATTTCATGTCTTCGCCCTGCTCGTCAATACACACAATAGACACTCTCCTTTTTTGTACGCGAAAGGGGCCGACATGTGCCGGCCCGCTCGTCAGATGTTCGGTTTCGTTCCGGACCGCATGCTTTGATCCTGGCTTTCTTCTGTCTCCGGCACAACGCTGGATCGCGCCTGTTCCCGGAGCACCTCGAGGAACTGCCCGTCGAGGCTGAACTGTTCCATGTCCCGCCGTCGGGCCGGTTCTCTGTACGTGGATGTTCGCCCCATTCTCCACAGTTCCTCCAGCCACCAGCCGTCTTTCTCTTTTCGGTTCATCCGATCTCCCCCTTTCCCCTCCACATGGTTGTCGGGACGTGTCCTCGATAGGATGACGCGGTCGCCCGTTCCTGTGCTATGATTGGGTTGGGAAGCGCGTCAGTCGGCGAACCGCGGTAACGGCCGCGCCAACGGGTCGATTGCTTGTCGGATCAGGCGATGCTGTCGGTCTGTGACGTTCAACATACCCCCTGGTATCGGTTTCCCATTTTCGAGGCGATTCGCGTATAGGGCGAACGCCTCTTTTGTTTTCATCCCGAGCCGACGCT
>NZ_LR733634.1:0-1017 GCF_902506275.1 Exiguobacterium sp. 8A
GGACGCCGCCGCGGCGTTCCTGCGGCGCCTCCGCGCACTCATGATCGAGCGCAGTGTCCTCCGCGGCCAGGTCCTGTCGTTCGTGCGCTCCGAGTACGGCGCCGACGCCGGCGCGACGTTCCTGCGGCGCCCCGACATCGCCGCCGACGACGTCGTGCTGGCCGACGGCGTCCTGGACGAGGTGGTCGACCACGTCGTCGGGATCGGCGACCAGCGCGAGGCGCTCCTCGCTGCCGGGCAGCACCTCAAGCGTGGTGTCCTGCTGTACGGCCCGCCCGGTACCGGCAAGACCCTGACGATCCGACACCTGCTCACCCGGACCGAGGGCGTGACGGCGGTCCTGCTCACCGGTTCGAGCATCGCGGCGATCGGGGCGGCGGCGGAGATCGCGCGGACCTTCCAACCGTCGATCGTCGTGCTCGAGGACATCGACCTGGTCGCGATGGAACGGCACGCGTCGCCGCAACCGCTCTTGTTCGAGGTGCTCGACGCGCTCGACGGCCTGGACGGGGATGCCGACGTCGCCTTCGTCATGACCACCAACCGCGTGTCCGTCCTCGAACGTGCCCTGGCCGACCGGCCCGGACGTGTCGACCTCGCCGTGGAGATCCCCCTGCCGGGTCTGCCCGAGCGCCGGCGGCTGTTCCGTCGGTACGCCGGCGCGCTGCCGTTCTCGGACGAGGCCCTGGCCGGTGCCGCCGAGCGCGCCGAGGGGACGACCGGCTCGTTCGCGAAGGAGCTCATGCGTCGGAGCGTCCTCGGCGCGGCCCTGCGCGGAGCCGAACCGGAGGACGGCGACCTGGTCGCCGCGCTCGACTCGCTCCTGACCGAACGGTCGGCACTCACCCGGAAGCTGCTCGGCGTCCGAGGCGAAGCGGACGACCACGAAGCGGACGACCACGACGCGGACGACGACGAGGCGGATGACGAAGCGGATGACGACGAGGCTGGCGATCCGGACGACGACGACGACGCAGGCTCCGCCGGCGCCGGCCGATGGGTGGCCTACGCCCCGCT
>NZ_LR733635.1:0-2376 GCF_902506275.1 Exiguobacterium sp. 8A
AGGAACGCCCGTGCGTCGTCGTCGACGTCGACGTTCCGGCTCCGTGGTTTGATCTCGCCGTTCGGGAACAGCGCGAGCGCTCTGATGCGATCGAGTGCGGGCCAGAGGATGTGTTCGTGCCAGTCCGCGAGGTCCCGGCTCGGCTCGGTCTTGTAGTCGGTGTAGACCGCCTGGTGGGCGACCATCACGCCGGTGAGGATCTCCACCGCGATCGGGTTCTCGAACCAGCGGGCCGCGAACGGGTACGTTTCCGCGCTGAGGTGCCGGAGGTACCGGTCCGTCAGGTACGTGACGAACGCGGTCAGTTCGCCCGCGAGTGCCTGCCGTCGCTCATCGTTCACGCGGTCCCAGGCCCAGGGGCCGCCGGCGTCCTCTTCGGCGGTCTCGGAGACGGCGCCCGCGGTCCCGACAGCGGGTCCGTCGTCTTCGCCGGTGTCGCGGCTGGCCCAGTCCTTGAACATGGGCACGACGAGCTGCTCGAGTGCGTGGATCCGGTCCTCCGGCGTCAGCGGCGTTCCGCTCTCGCCGGTGTTCTCGCCCTGCTCCGGTGCTGCGCCGTCGACGTCGCTCATGCTGCGATCCCTTCCTGCTCGAAGGCCCAGTTCTGGCCCTCTTCGATCGCAGCTTTGTCGTCCTCTTCCCACCAGCCGGGCAGGTCGACGATCGCGACCGGCAGCTCTCGGTAGAACAGCATCCCCTTGCCGGGCTCGAGCTGACGGATCGCGCCGGCGGTCATCACGCGTTCCTTGATCGTCGACGTCGACGTGGACATGCCGTTGACCGACTCAGTGGTGCCGATGCGTTCGGCTTCCTTCTCCGCGCACAGCTTCGACAGGCTCTCCAGATAGTCGTCGTCCTTGATCCCGCCCAGGACCATCAGGATGTTCGAGGACTTCAGGATCTTGTTCCCGCCGGCCTTCCCCCATCGGGTCTCGGCGTCCTTGGGGTCCTGGTGGAACGACCACGTGATGATGCCGCGGTCGCCGCCGTCGGTGACGAGCGCCGGCAAGCCCGGGATCGGGGCGATGTTCGCGACCTCGTCGAGGACCAGCGTCAACGGCTTCGGCAGGCGTCCGTTGCGGTACTTCGTCGCGTGCGCCTTCGCGCGCCGCTCGATCGTGGACACCAGCGCGGTGATGACGGGCGCCGCGAGCGATGCTTCTCCAGACTCGCTGAGCAGGTAGAGCGTGTCGGTCGACTCGAGGAACGCGTCGACGTCGAACACCGGGTCGCCGTCCTTCGGGCAGACGGCGTCGAGGATCTCCTCGAGCGCCAGGGTCTCCAACGCCAGGCGGAGAGTCATGTCGGTGCTGTCGACCGTGTCGTGAGCCTCGGATCGGCAGAACCGACGCAGGTCGGACAGCCACCCCGGGTTCGCGTCCGGGTGCTCCCGCAGTACGTCGTAGGGGGTGTCGATCGAGAAGTCCTTCGACCACAGCACGACGTCGCGCATCGAGTGGCCACCCAGTGCTGCTGCGTGCAGCAGGCACTGCAGCACGTTCTGCGCGGTGCCAGCGAAGAACTTCGCGTTGCCGGCATCCGCGAGCGGACGGGCCGCGATGATCGTCTTCGCCCGCCGGGTGGCCTCTTTCGCGGACTCGCACCCGGCGACGATGTCCCACTTCACCCGGGTCGGCCAGTTCGTCACGCCCTCCGGGTCGAACACGTGCACGGTGCCGACTTTGGCCCGGAGCCAGGCCGTGAGCCGGACGACGTCGGGCTTCGTCGACGTCGACACGACCGGACCGAACGCCTTGAGGATCAGCCGGATGACCAGGCGCATCGTCTTGCCGGACCGGGGTGGTGCTACGACGGTGGCCACGTCCTCGGTCGTCGCGCGGATCGGGTGGTCACCCATGTAGGCGTAGGGCGCGGTCGTCTCGACCTTGTACCCGATCTCGGCGCGGTCCTGCAGCTCCTGCACGCCGGCGAAACCTTCCTCCGCCTTCGGCTTCGACGGCCCGAACACCTTGTGCCAGATCGCCGGGAGGGCGAACCAGAGCACCATGAGGATCACCACGGCGACGATGACGGCGCCGATGGCGAACACGATGCCGCTCTCCGGCATCCGGAACCGGCCCTTCAACGCGTCCATGGCGACGTCGAGCGGGTTCCACGACAGATCCCGCACCTTCGGATCCTGGACGGATGCGATGTGCAGTCCGGTCCAAGCCGCGACCACCACGACGGCGAGCCACACGTACACCTGCACCGTGGCACAGAGTTCCTTGAGCGTGTCCATCAGCGGTTCGCTTTCTTGTCGAAGAACGACACCCTGCCGGCGGCGGGTGCTGGTTCGGATGATGCGGCTCCAGGACCGGCCGGTGGCCGCGTCCTCGCGATTGCGCCGGGGCCGGGCTCGGCGAGCAGTTCGGG
>NZ_LR733636.1:0-1340 GCF_902506275.1 Exiguobacterium sp. 8A
GACCCGCCCGCGCTCGCCGTGCATCTCTTCTTCGGCTACATCATCATCCGAGTTGCCTTTGCGCTGACACAGGGCGAGCCGATCAGCGACTGGATTCGTGATTCGGCCCCGTTCCTCTATGTCTTCGTTGCTTACGTCAGTGCAGCATCGATCGCGCGCTCGACGAAGAGCGCTCGTGACAGAACCGCTCGTATCTTCCGGATTGCATTGGCCTTCCATCTCGTCTGGGCCACCGTTTCAATCTTCACGGGGTTCACGGGCATCCCGCTTCCGGGTGGTGCTGCAGGGATCTTCCAAGTTCGGCCGGACATCGACATGGCAATCCTCGGAATCGGGGCCGGAACGTTCTTGCTCCGCGCGTTCCGCATGTCCAAGCGTTTCTGGTCCATCTCGGCGATCGTCGTGTCCCTGGTCGACGTTTTCTCGCTGCAGTCGCGCGCTGGGTTGATCAGCGTCGTCGCATCGATGTTCGTCGCCTACCTGATCTTCTACGTCAGCACTCCTGCTCGTAGCGGCCGTCGCCTGTTCTCCCAGATGCTCGTGCCGATTGCTATCGCTGTTCTCATGCTCGTCCTGCCGTTGACCGGCGCGGGACAGCGAATCATCGCCACGATCGATACCTCGGCGGCCACCACACAAGGCCAGTTGAGTGCGAAGGGCACGGAGAATGCGCGGCGGTTGGTCTGGTCGCAGGTGATCGCCTGGACGAATGGATCTCCGTCCCGACAGATCATCGGCAGCGGATTCGGGAACGACTTCCTGACGGAATCTGGCACGCTGTCGTTCCTCGAGGGGACGACCTACGACAACGTTCGGAGTCCGCACAACTACTTCGTCGGTATCTACGCCCGCATGGGTGCAGTCGGCCTGGTTCTTGCTGCGGCGGTGGTGCTCTCACTTGTCTTCACGCTGTTCCGACGGCTGCGTGTCGCCGCTCAAGATGACGTCGTCGCGACAGCAGCGATGACGATCATCGCCATCCTGCCTGTGGCGTCACTCGGGGTTGTCCTCGAAGCCCCGTTCGGCGCGGTGCCATTCTGGTGGTCGGCCGGGGTCATTCTCGCCATCGCACCGCGAAGGATCGAAGATGTCGATGGGCGAGTGGCGGTCTCGTCGAGAAAGACGCTCACTCCATCTGCGGGCCGCTAGGCCTTTTACGAGCGTCGTTTGGCTTCGGTTGTCCGGAGCCCCAGCTGCGCGAAATTGGGAAATCCGTGGGCTTCGTGCTGGCATTCGAGGACGGCGAGTTGTAGGCTCGCGCACTGTGGAAGAGTTTGCCAACAGGATTGGCGCGTTGGATGGACTTCGTGGAATTGCTGCTCTGGTCGTTCTCATCCACC
>NZ_LR733637.1:0-1466 GCF_902506275.1 Exiguobacterium sp. 8A
GCCCTACATCCTTACACCAGGTTCACCTTACGGATACCATCGCCTGGCTCAGCTACCTTCCTGCGTCACACCTGTTCATACGCTAACCGCACCAGCATGGGGTCGAGCGTTAGACCGGCCACCATCACCCCGAAGGGATCCGGTTGAACCGGGTTAGGACTCTTAGCACCACTGGATTAGCTTGGGCGGTTGTTCGCCGGTACGGGAATATCAACCCGTTGTCCATCGACTACGCCTGTCGGCCTCGCCTTAGGTCCCGACTTACCCAGGGCGGATTAACCTGGCCCTGGAACCCTTGGTCTTTCGGAGGACGGGTTTCTCACCCGTCTTTCGCTACTCATGCCTGCATTCTCACTCGTGTAGCGTCCACGGCTGGATCACTCCGCCGCTTCACTCGCCACACGACGCTCTCCTACCACTCCGCACGACTGAACCACGAAGGCTTGTCTATAGTGCGAAATCTACAACTTCGGTGGTGTGCTTGAGCCCCGTTACATTGTCGGCGCGGAATCACTTGACCAGTGAGCTATTACGCACTCTTTCAAGGGTGGCTGCTTCTAAGCCAACCTCCTGGTTGTCTGTGCAACTCCACATCCTTTCCCACTTAGCACACGCTTAGGGACCTTAGTTGGTAGTCTGGGTTGTTTCCCTCTCGACGATGAAGCTTATCCCCCACCGTCTCACTGCTGCGCTCTCACTCACCGGCATTCGGAGTTTGGCTGACGTCAGTAACCTGTTGAGGCCCATCGGCCATCCAGTAGCTCTACCTCCGGCGAGAAACACGCAACGCTGCACCTAAATGCATTTCGGAGAGAACCAGCTATCACGAAGTTTGATTGGCCTTTCACCCCTATCCACAGCTCATCCCCTCCATTTTCAACTGAAGTGGGTTCGGTCCTCCACGACGTCTTACCGTCGCTTCAACCTGGCCATGGATAGATCACTTCGCTTCGGGTCTAGAACATGCGACTCAAACGCCCTATTCAGACTCGCTTTCGCTACGGCTGCCCCTCACGGGTTAACCTCGCCACATATCACTAACTCGCAGGCTCATTCTTCAAAAGGCACGCCGTCACCCCTACTAAGGAGGCTCCGACGGTTTGTAAGCAAACGGTTTCAGGTACTATTTCACTCCCCTCCCGGGGTACTTTTCACCTTTCCCTCACGGTACTTGTCCGCTATCGGTCATCTGGGAGTATTTAGGCTTATCAGGTGGTCCTGACAGATTCACACGGGATTTCTCGGGCCCCGTGCTACTTGGGATACACATCCGGCCATAACACCATTTCGTCTACGGGGCTGGCACCCACTACGGCCCGGCTTTCAAACCGGTTCGACTATGATGCGCTGTAACCGCCCCAGTCCGGCAGAACTGAGTGACGTGTCCCACAACCCCGACCATGCAACGCCCGCCGGCTATCACACATGATCGGTTTAGCCTCATCCGCTTTCGCTCGCCACTACTC
>NZ_LR733701.1:0-5007 GCF_902506275.1 Exiguobacterium sp. 8A
GCGGTACCCGAGGCGGGCGAACGCTTCCCCGGGAAGGGCGGGTTCCCCGTCTCGCGCCGACGGCGCAAGGACGGGCGCTATGACATCTATATCGAGGACGACGCCTACAACTTCCTGATCTACGGGATGACCCGTTCCGGGAAGGGGGAGACGGCGATCTTCCCGTCGATCGACCTGTACAGCCGAGCAGAGAAGCAGTCGAGCATGGTTTTACACGACCCTAAGGGGGAGCTCTACACGGCGTCCCGGGCGACGCTCGAGGAGCGCGGGTACCGCGTCCTCGCGCTGAACCTGGCCGACCCGACGAACTCGATGCCGTACAACCCGCTCGGGGCGGTCATCCGCGCCTATCGGCAGGGGCTCGCCGAGGCGAAGGCCACAGGAGGGCGACCGAACCTCGACCGTGCCGTCGCCTATGCCGAGACCGTCGTGGTCTCGTTCTTCTACGACCCGAAGGACCCGGAAAACTTCTGGATCAAGTCGGCGCGTGCGCTCGCGAACGCATTGATCCTCGCCGTGTGCGAGGAGGCGGCGCAGGTCGAGCAGCAATTGCGCCGGCTCGTCCCGGGCAGAGACGAGGCCTACTATGACCGCCATTCGTGGGACCGCGTCACGATCTATCAAGTGGCGAAGATGCTCGAGGAATATCGTCCAATCCAGGACCCCGAGACCGGGCAGGAGTTCTTCCCGCTCGACGCCTACTATGGTCAGATGGAGTCGACGCATCCGGCCAAGACGGCGTACGGCGCGTTCAGTTTCGCCGAGAAGAAGGCACGGAGTGGGATCTGTCTGTCGCTACTCGAGAAGTTCCAGGCGTTCACGTCGGACCAGATCGCGAAGATGATGAGCCTCGACACGGTCGACCTGTCGGCCATCGGGTTCGACGAGGAGCGCCCGACGGCGATCTTCCTCATCGTCCCGGACTACGACCGGAAGTATCACGTCATCGCGTCGCTGTTCATCAATCAGCTGTATTTCCTGCTCGTCGAGGAGGCGTCCCGACGCCGGGGCCAACGCTGCACACGTGAGGTGGTGTTCATCCTCGACGAGGCCGGGAACATGCCTCCGATCGAGGGGTTAGAGAGCATCGTGACGGTGTGCCTGAGCCGGAACATCCGGTTCCACCTGTACCTTCAGGCGTACGGCCAGCTCGTCGCACAGTACAACGAGCACATCGCCAAGACGGTCGCCGGGAACTGTGGCTACCAGGTGTTCATCCACTCGGCGGACTATGAGACGTGCAAGATGTTCTCGAACCTGTTGGGGAACCGGACGGAGACGACCGTCTCCCGTCAGGGCGGGCTGTTGACGCTCGACAAGAGCTTCAACGAGTCGAGCCATGAGCGCGAGCTCATGACCCCGAACGAGCTGATGCATCTCCAGGAACGCGAGTGGATTCTGTTCCGCCCGTTGAAACGGAAACGGCTCGACGGGAGCCCGATGTTCTCATACCCGATCTTCAATAAGGGCGAGTCGCGGATGCGCTACCGGTACGAGTACCTGTCAGAGTGGTTCGACCCGTCGAGAAGCGTCGGCGAGGTCGGCAGTCGCGCGGCGCACGCCGACCGTTCGATCGACGAGCTGATGTACGTCCAGGCGGACGTCTACGTGGCACGCCTGTTGGAGGACGGGGAGAACGTCCGAATGGATCAGGGGGGCATGCAGGCGTCGCTGACACAGGCAGTGGACATGTTGTCGTCCACCGCCGTGTCGCATGAGCCCGAGCCCTCGACGCCCGCGCCAGTTGCGGTCCCGGTCGAGACGAAGGTCGGGCGGGGCTATACCCCGGCCCCGGAATCACCGGTGGACGAGGACTGGATGACGCAGGAACAGAAAGACCTGTTGTTCAAGGAATACATGGACCAGGTCATCGCATGGCGCGAACGCCGTGTGTATGACGGCCCGATCACGCGTTTCACGCCCCCAGAGGGCGCTCCGGCCCCAGAAGACACCGTGGACGCGTCCACCGGACAGAAGGAGGGATCAGGTCCATCTGAATCCTCCACGGTCAAACCAGAGTCCTCCTCGACGCCCCTCCCGACGCACGGGACGGACGTCCCGGCCAAGTCGGAGAGTGAGACGGAGACGCCGGCCACACCATCCGGGCTCGACCTGTTGGACGACACGTTCGGCATGAGCCCTGAACCGACGCAAGAGGAACCCGTCCGCCCTTCTCCCGAACCGGATGAAGGGGAACCTCACGACTCGAACGACGAAGAGCCGAATACAGATGAGAAGACGCGGACACTCGAAGAGTGGATCGACCTGAAAAAGGAACAGGTACCGCTCTCGAAACGGACGATGACGATTCTGATTGATTTAGAGGATGTCGTCGACATTTTCGCCCCGATTGATCAGGAGACGGCGGAGAAACTACTCCGACCTTATCTTTTGGGAGAGGGGGAAGGTGATACGGAAAACTAAGGAGGAACCATGATGAAACGAATGCGATGGAATGTATTGCTGATCGGTGCCCTGTTGATGCTCGGCGGGTTGTTGTTGACGCTGTCGGGCTGTGGCCGGGCGGAAGCGCTCGACACGCTGTACGAGGGCGAGGGTCCGACGGTCATCACCTATACGGAGGCCAATGAGATGTTAGAGGCAGGCAAAACGTTCTTCTTTTATGAGGGTGACAGCTTTGACATCGCCGGTGAATCGAAAGTATCGGAGATGATGGACCGGGTGTTCAAGGAGAAGGAGGTTCACTATTTCGTCATCGACAAAGAAGAAAATCCATACAATGATCAGATTTATGCGTTATTCCATTCGAAATACAGTGAAATCGGTCTCGTCCATGACGGTGAGATTTATCGTGGGAAACAAACCCTCGTCGCCGAGGGCGGGAAGACGCGCGAGGATATCGAGCGTGACGTGGACAAGGATGTCCAAGAACTTTTGTCGCTAGTTGACCAATAAGCAAGAAATCAGGACGGCCCTCATGTGGCCGTCCTTTTGTGTACGTGCCCAGATATCGGGCAGAAAGGAAGGGAAAGGCAATTGGAAATCAATGCAACGTTATATGAGACCTTCAGTCCGTATTTTGATGTCACGAGCATCATGTCGGATTACTTCCGCACGGTGCTCTGGGGCTGGATGCTCGGTCTCCTATCGCTTCTGCAGGGCGTCGAGACGCTGTACACGGGCATCGACGAGCTGTTCCGTGGGTTCTTCACGAACCCGCTCATCGGGCGGTTGGAGGGCGTGTTCGCCTTCTTCTTCTGGACGTTCATGATGATCCAAGGGGTCATCCTCGGCTACATGATGTTCGTCAATCCTCAGATGAAGTACGGGAACGTGTTCCAGGCGTTCTTCTTCGCCATCGTCGTCGTGTTGATCGTGCCGGACGTCGTCTCGAAGGGGCTCGACCTGAGCGACAGTGGCCAGGTGTTCGTCGAGGAGGCCACGAACGGTGGGGATGTCGACATCCCGTTGACGGAGGTCGTCGTACGGGGCAACGTGTATGACATCAAGCAGTTCATGGAGGACGGGTGGCGGACGTCCCCGGACGAGATGACGCTCAGCCAAAAGAACGAGATCGACTCCCGTCAGAGCTTCGTCTTGTTGAACCCGGTGGCCCGAGTCACGGACGAGATGATGGAGACGGATATGGACAAGAAAATCCTGACCCGATACTGGGACTCGTCTCAAAACAAAGCGGTCGAACTGGATGACGGGATATTTGGGATCGGGGCGACGAAGTATTACCGCTATCACATCAATTTCCTCCCGATCTTCGTTCAACTCATTGTCCTCGCCTTCGCGCTCCTGTTCGTCGCGTTCAAGACGGCGATGTTGCTGTATGAGATTCTGCTTGCGCAGGTGCTCGCCCCGATTGCGGCCGCCATCGGCGCGCGGGAGAGCGACACGATGCGCAATATCTTTACCGAGTTGGCGCAGAAGCTCCTGACGCTCGTCATCCTCGTGCTCGGGTTCCGGCTCTATCTGTATTTCAGCAATCTGCTGTTCGCGTCGGATCAGGGCGGGCTCGCCAAACTGATCGGTCTGTTCGTCCTGACTGTTGGACTGTTCAAAGGGATCACGTACTTTGACAACAAGTTCGGGACGCGTGCCGGGCTCCGTGAGGGCGTCGACATGGCCCGTGCGGGCGGTTCGGTGTTCACGGCCCCACTCTCAGCCGGGATCGGCGCGATGACGGGCGCCGCGGCGGTCAAACGCTCGGCCGAGACGCTCAAGGGCAAGAAGAACGACGCTTTGCCGGTCCCGCTCAGGATCGACTACGGCGACTCGAAGAAGGACAAGACCGGATCATCAGCGGACGCGACATCGACCGCGGCGTCCCGCTCGCCATTGGCCAAGTACGCCAAGAATGGTTGGAAGACGGACCCGCCAAAGGGTGGCGCGACGGAGTCGAAACCGGACGCCTCGTCCGCCTCGAAGGACGCACAGGCAACGCCTGACGTGACAGGACAATCGACACCAGAATCGAAGAAGACAGAAACGGGACCGACACCTCGGAAACGTTGGAAGTGGCAAACCCCACGGCCTGATGAAGAGAAACCGGCGGGACAGGTGACCGTCGAGAGTTCAGCGCCTGGAACGCAGGAAGAATCGGTCCCGTCAGAACCGGCTCCTGAACCTGAGTCAAGCACGAGACCGCGTGGACGGTATGGATGGCAGACGTCACAGTCGGGTGAGCCTGCCCGGACCGGACAGGCGGGACCCGATCCGGATTCATCGACCGGAGAAGCGAGCCCCCCACCTCCACAACCACAACCATGGCGATGGAGACGTGGGATGAAGGCGAACGAGCAACCGAAACATCCTGACACGACCGTCCCACCTGAAGCACGTGCGGCGTACGACAAGACGCCTTCCCCGCCACCCCTGACGGAGCCGACGCCCCGTCAGACCTCGCCACGACCGGCGACACCACAACGGCCAGAACGGCCGAAAGGAGAGATGAGACATGATCCGACGATTCCGCGAACGGCTGGAACGGTTCCAGCTGAGACGCATCCAAGACGGGCAGGCGAGACCCCGGAGGCA
>NZ_LR733702.1:0-6241 GCF_902506275.1 Exiguobacterium sp. 8A
GCTAAGGCGCAGGGATAGGGCGGTTTTACGTTTTTTATCACTCAACGATAACACCTTCTTCGATCCGTTGTGCCTCCAATTGTTTCGCAAGGATGTATAGCCCTTTCAGGTTCAAGATCACACTATCCTCGATCCCGTTGATGAGACGGACATCCCATTTGCTGACGATCGGGAGGAGCGATTGTTCGAGTTCCTCATGGAACACGACGGCACCGCCACCGATCAAGATGATGTTCTCGACCTCGTGCTCAGGGTCACGTTCGATCAATGTGAGCTGTCGCTCGGTTTGCTCGGCGATTTCTTGTGCCTGGGCACGTTTATGGTTTTCGAACAATTTACGTAGCTCCAATGCATAGTCTTTCTTCGATTTCATTTTAGCCTTATACGTATGGCGAGAGTATTCCATTTGATGCAGGCGAGCATACGATTCGGTCGCACCCTCTAAGGCGTGCCCGACCCCGTTCCGACTCCCAGAGGTAAGGGCCGGCACAGGTGCCCCGCCGTCAGTGAAGGCATACTCGGTCGTCCCCTCCCCGATATCGACGATCAGATTCCCTTGCTTGCGGATATTCTGATCTAGGGCGTAGAGGGCGATGACGCCTTCAGACGTCACCTTCACGCTTTGGTAGTCCAACGAGACGCGGACGCGTTCGTCCCCTAACCAGATCGTCACCAGGTGATCGCCGAGCAACTGTTGTTCGAGCTGTCGTGCGTGCGCCTTGTTCTTAGCCCAGAGCATCGCAGGGATGGCAGTACCGAGCGTGATTGTCGCGTCGATCCGTTTCGGGATGTCCCCGTGTTGGTCGACATGGTCACGAAGGAGTGAGGCCGCCAATAAGGCGTGTGTCACGTAGGCCGACTGTTCATTCTCGTGTTTGTTCGATCGAACGGTCGTGCCGTCGATCGGCATCGTCATGAGCACGGAACTCGTACCGACGGAGAAGGCGGCCTTTCCGACGGCGTGTGGACCGGACAACGTGTGAATCGCAGACGAGGAAATCTCAACGACGAGGTGGTCCAACAGCCGTTCGGCCAACTGGAGGGCCGTCATGTCCCCGAAGTTGTAGTTCCAAGAAGAGCTGATGGCGTTCGGCGCGACGAGGCCACCTTTCGACGTCTCGACTTTTACGTCTGCATTTCCGATATCTACCGCAGCCACCATATGTAGGTTTTTACTCATAATTGTTGTCTGTGTATGCCCGTCAAAGACCTTGTGCTCGGACAACACATCATTCCTCCTCGACTACCAGCACGAAGTATGATTTTTGTATGACATAAGAATAACATATGTAAATTGAATGCACAATGTAAAACTTTTGTTTTATTTTAGTAATTCAAATGTCATACATAAGAGTGATATTTGTATGAAGTAAGACTTTGGTTTTTCTAAAGTGATCATTATGTATGATAATAGAATGACTTATGTAAAACATTGAATGACGAATGTGTGTCATATGTATGTTATATATGTTTTCTAATGTCGCCATATGTTTTACGAATGTCATTCTGACAAGAAGTGATGGGGGGCGGGAAGGTAGGTTTATATATTTCAAGTACCGCATCTTTAGCATATCGAGAATGGGAAATAGGGTAGGAAACAAGGGTGTCTTGGCATTGACCTTCTTTCAAAAACGGCTATAGAAATAGGGTTTAGAGGGGAAATCGTATATTGTGTTTTGATTCAGAGAGGCGTATGATGGAACTAGATTCTGAAAATTGGCATCCGACGGATGCGTGAAGAGTTACATAATCAGCCGGTCGATCGACCCGGGGTTCAGGCACAAAAAAAGAAGCACCTAGACGAAAAGAGGGGACGTTGTCCCTTTCGTCTAAGTGCTTCGTACCTACCCGGTCGTTCTACCGCCACCAGTCGTCCGACCAAGACTTCTGGATGGTACAGCGCAGTAGGATGCGCTTCGGCACACGACAAAAACAGACCTCCCGCCAGGAGACGAGCTGAACACTCGATCTTCCCGGTACAGCGCAACCAACTGCGCTTCGGGGCACGACCTGTCCGATGCAGGCGTTACATGCCTTATACTACCATGTCTACCGCATGTACACAAGCCTCACGAGTCAAGGTTTTCTCCCTTTCCTCCCCAGCCGGGACGGAAGGGTTGTCGCTACCTGAAGAGCCATGGACTGCCGCTGTATGCGCGGTGGCCATGGCTCTTTTCACGTTCCCCGTCCCGCGGAAGGGAATGGACGACATGCAGGCAGTGACGAGAAAGGCACAGTATCGGATACATAGCGAGCGAGAGGAGAAGGCGGTGCGCCTGCTCCTCGGCGAGGGAAAGGGGCTCTACGAGGCCTATGCGGGCGACATCCCGGACGACGTCCGTCAGAAGTGCGACCATACATACAAGACGCAAGGGGCGATCCGCGTCGCCTACGGCAAGGAATACCTCGCGAGCCACACCGGCGAGGGGCAGGACATCGCGCGCTCGATCGGTGGCGTGCTCCATTATCATGAGGCGAGCTGGCAAGGGGTGACCCACTGGACGCCGAACGTGTACATGCAGGCGGTGACGCCGGCCGACATCCGGGACGACAACCTCCGCCGGGTGCGGACGTTCCGGTTCGACATCGACGAGAAGCGGACGCGCCAACAGGTGCTGGCCGCCTTCCTGGAGGCCGACGTGCCGTGCCGTCCGGCGCTCATCTTGGAGACGCCACGTGGGACGCAGGTGTTCGTCGTGCTCGACGACGCGTTCTATGGCTCGGAGGGGGCGATCCGCCTCGCGCACGCGTTGGCCGTCGCGACACGTGACGCGCTCCTCGACGTCGGCCTGCCGGTCGACGTGCACTGCCCGGTGTTCGGCTGGGCGCGTTTCCCGCGCGAGGAGACGATCCGCCACCTCGACGAGGGGGCGCTCTGGTCGAAGGACGAGGCCGTGGCGTGGTTCCTCGAGACCCGCGCGACGATCGACGGGCTCATGAAAACGTCCGGGAAGTATCGGGACATGCCGGTATGGGGCGCCCTCTGGGCGACGGACGCGGTCGGGACACGGAACGTCGTGACGTTCTGGCTCGCCGTCATGGCGAGGAAGGACGGGCTCTCGCGCCGTCAGGCGATGCGTCGCCTCCAGGCGCGCAACCGGGGCATGACGAGACCGCTCACGGCGCGCGAGGTCGAGAAGACCGTGCTGAGCGCGTACCGGAAGGACTACGAGCCGTCGTCCGGCAAGTTGCAGGCGCTCTGTGGCGAGCGTCCGGTCTGGAACGGCTACAAGAAACATCGTCGCCCGCGCGAGGAGCGGGTCAACGAGCACCTGGACGAGTTCATCGCCCGCCTGCTCGCCCATCTCGACGAGAGATTGCCCGTGGGGGAGGGGGGCTTTGTGTGCATGGAGACGAGCGCGCGCACCCTCTGCCGGGAGATGCATGACGGGGACGTGAGTCAGCTGTCGGCGATGACGAAGGCGCTCCGCGCCCTCCATCGCCATGGGTTCCGGGTGGAGCCGATCCGTAACGCGGATGGCACGGTCCGACGCGGCCGTGGGGCCGGGTACCGCATCTGTCGCCTCGCCTCGCTCGTGTCACGGGTCCGTGACATGAAGCGAGAGGGGATGGCCTGCCCACCGTCCCTCCAGTACCGCGCGATGACGTTCGCACCGCGCCATGCGGAGCGCTATGAACGGGTCGCAAAACGGGTGAAAAAATTAAAATTAATGTCTTTCTTGCCAATACACTTAGGTACCGTGGCCGAGCTTTCTGACGGGGGAGGAGGGACCTATGCCCTGTTGAACCCCTGGAAACGGATGGTCTGTGAGGCGCGTCTCTCTCGTGAGACGTATCGGATCGGGCGGTCTGTGTTCTTTTCTCGGGGTTGAGGCTTACCCAAACCCTTGGATGTGGTATGTGAAATAATGTTAACAGGCCAATGATGGGGCAGGAGAATCGGCTTTCTCGTGTGTGGCACGAGGGATGCGAGCCTAGCGCAGTCTGGCGAGTCGTCCCGCAAGTGCCCCGACAAGCGGGTCGCAGGCGTCAACGCCGGAGAGCTGCGCGTTCAGGGTTTTCCGGACAGCACAAAAGGACCGGCAGGGGATGTAAGCGCTCGTCTGGTGTGTCCGCCCTGTCGGTCCTTCGTATGGTGTGTCGGGACCCTCCCGTGGGAGGCCTGTCCCAGATGGCTGGGGGGGACCGATCTTCCTTCGTCGAGGATAGAGGGTGTGCCGTGGAACGCTTTGAAGGAGCGTCCCACCGGGAGTGACCCATGTGTCCTTCACGATCTGACCGATCGCGCCCAGCCCTCCCCAGTATAAGGCATCTTCCCTGGCGGGGACACCAGAAGTGAATCAACGCCCCATCAAACATAACAAAGAGCCTCCCGATCGGTCGTCGGAAAGGCTTCTTGTCGCACGGGAAGTAGGGATAACCCGTACATGTTTGATTATATATGAAACCACGAGGGCGTGGGTGGCAAGCTTCGCCAAAGAAAATCTAAAAAGGAGTCCAGGAACCGTTTCGGGGCGGTCCCTGGTTTCTTTGTTCCTCTTTCGTCCAAGGCGTCCTTCTTAGAGAATTCGTTGGGTTCGGATCGAAGGACGCAGCGTCCGGGAGCTGAACAAGACGTGTTACTGACCGATGTGACGAGAACATCTAACGACAATACACATAACACAAAAAAGGGTATCGACGCCCTGGAGGAAGAGACCGAGTAGGTTTTAGTCTCCAGGGACGTGGACACCCTTATCCTATGGCATAGACACGTCGTCGTATGAACGAATAGGAGACGGCATGCATGCATATTTTGAGAGGACGAACGAAAGCCACCCCAGTCCAAGAGGTGGCTTTCGTCCTACCATCCTAAGTCTGTACACCATTTGGCGGAGTGTTGGGAGCCGTCATTTCCCAGAAGAAACCATCAAAAGAAAACTCTAGGCTAACGACTTCCAACTACTCACCATTTTAGTATCCCGAAGGGTCTCACCTTCTCCAAAATGAGAACGCTTGCGCGTTAATTTTTGAGAATGGATGTACGTTTTTTGGGAACAATTCGATCCGACATTTGTCGAAACAATTGTCGGATTTTGTCGCTTTCGACCCTGTCAGGAAACTTTTGTTCAAGACACAAAATATTTGAGGAAAACGACTCCGAGTTTCCTGAAACGAGGTGAAGGGTCTGACGTCAACCATCTTAAAAACGGATTTTTCAACCATCACTTTTTGAGAATCGTCAGGATTCGAGAGAGACGACAAGTCGCATGGTTGAGCCGTTTTTGTTACAATAAGGACGTCGGATAATCGTCCGGGAGCAGGTGTCGTTTATGGGCCATCGGATCATCGACGAGACCAAGCATCCAGTCGATCGAGACGTCCGCCTGTTCAGCGATCTGGTGGACGTGGTGCAAACCGATATAATTGCGCCGGTCCATTTTCATCCAACCTTGTACGGTAAAACTGGAGACTGTAAATCTCTCGGCAAGAAACTCTTCGAACTTCCCTTCTGTGTCGTTGACGATTTCGACATCCAATTGGGCGATGTATAACAGGCTCTCTCGCAAGCGTTGTAACAAGATCGGGAAGATCGTATCCCAATCTTCTGACGTTTGGATGGTTCTGACGTTCTGGTAGGTGATGATGTCGGTTCTCTCGAATAGCCAGTCCGCTGAGGTGTCGAGTTCCTCCAATAACCGATAGATTTGAAGGTTCCGTTTGATGCCAATCAACGAGTTAGATGGCTTAGATTTGTTTGACGATTGGCTAACGCTGGAATTGAGTGAAGTTATGATGACTTTCAACGTTTTTGATTGACGCAACGAGGAGTCGTTGTCCTTGAGAATTCTGTATCGTGCCTTGATCCGCTCGTATAGTTTGGCGCGGATGAGGACGATGTCATCGTTGTTGTTCATGTGCACTGTCTCCTTGTGATGTGTGTATGTATGTCAACAATTATGTGAACGCCTTCCTTCCAAAATCAAGAAAAGGTGAACATCGTTCACCGATTCGAGATATTTACAGACAAGAAAACCATTTACATATTTGGAATTTGTGATATAATTATTTATAAGTAACAAACAGCATTTTATTTACTTTAAAAATCCAGAAAACAAAAAAACCTACCAAGCCATATGGCTTGGTAGGCGAAGCTGCCGCAAGGTCGGACTCTGACGAGGCGACCGAGGGCTGGACGGATCGTGTTGACGCACGAACCATCCGGTTCTGGTGAATTTGATTTTTCGCGCCAAATTCACCTTTATCATAGCGGATTTCACGTGGTTTTTCCAGTCTCCCA
>NZ_LR733659.1:0-1234 GCF_902506275.1 Exiguobacterium sp. 8A
GTCGCTCGGCCCGACTACATCCGGCTCATCGGTTCGGCGAAGGACGCGGAGAGTGCGGTCCGATCGGCAGTCCGCGCCGGCAAGAAGCTCTCCGTCCGCAGCGGCGGCCACTGCTTCGCCGACTTCGTGTGCAACCCGGAGGTCGAGGTCATCCTCGACCTCTCCACGATGACGGACGTGTACTACGACCCCGCGATGCGCGCGTTCGCCGTCGAGCCCGGTGCACGGCTGCTGAACGTGTACGAGAAGCTCTTCAAGGGATGGGGTGTCACGATCCCGGGAGGCATCTGTTACAGCGTCGGCGCTGGCGGCCACATCGCCGGTGGTGGGTACGGCCTGCTCACCCGTGCACACGGCCTGGTGGTCGATCACCTCCACGCGGTCGAGGTCGTGACCGTCGACGAGCACGGCACGGTCTCGACGCACGTGGCCACTCGTGAGTCCAAGGGGGCGCTCGGCGACCTCTGGTGGGCGCACACCGGCGGTGGTGGGGGGAACTTCGGCATCGTCACGAAGTACTGGTTCCGATCCCCCGGCGCGACGGGGACGAACCCGTCGGACCTGCTCGTGAAGGCACCGTCCCGCGTGCTCGTGAGTGCGCTGTCGTTCCCTTGGGACCAGGTGGACGAGACCGCCTTCCGACGGCTCATGACCAACTGGAACACCTGGCACGAACGGTACAAGGACCCCGGCACGCCGGAATCGAACCTGTCGAGCCTGTTCAACCTGAACCACCGGGCACACGGCAGCCTGGGGATGTTCACCCAGATCGACGCGGATGCGCCGGACGCCGCTGGTGTGCTGCATCGGTTCATCGCTGCCATCACCGCCGGCGTCGATGTCAGCTCGGAGCCGATGACCGCTCCCAGCGGTGAGCTCCCTGCGCTCCCGGACTTCTACGAGACCAAGCAGATCTCATGGATGCAGGCAACTCGGACGGTCGGCACGAACAATCCCACCATCACGAACCCGACCAGTCGCGGCGCGCACAAGAGCGCCTACTTCAAGAAGGGGTTCACGGACCGACAGCTCGGCGTCATGTGGAAACAGATGACGCGGACCGACTTCACCAACCCGGACACGATGATGGTCGTGTTCTCCTTCGGGGGCCAAGTGAACGCCGTCGCCGAGGACGCCACCGCGAACGCGCAACGCGACACGATCTTCAAGATCTGCCTGCAGACCTTCTGGCAGGACGAGAAGGACGACGCCTTCTACCTCGGCTGGGAACGGG
>NZ_LR733703.1:0-1549 GCF_902506275.1 Exiguobacterium sp. 8A
CCTCGGCTTGGGGCTTGTTGCACCGTTGTCGAGTGCGTGGCTCGGTGTCTCCGTTGGTGTCACGACGGCGACGGTGGAGCGATCCGAACTGCGGGCAGCCCAGGCACCGACTCCACCGACGATCATCACAAGTGTCGCAGCGACGGCGACGGCGACGGCCCGTCGGTGCCTGATCGTCTTGACGCCCGGACGTGCCCTCGAGGCGATATCCGCTCGAGCGTCAGGCCCGTCTGTCGTGCCCGACTCCCCCATGCTTGCAGCCCATCCGAGCCCAGCGGTGCCTGTCACTCCCACCGCCAGCGGGAGGAGAACGCTGGTGAAGCGGTTACTGGTATCGACAGCCTCCGCAGCGATGACCGTGCAGGCCGGGCATCCGGCGAGATGAGTATCGAACTTTGCTTGCTTCCGAGGCGACAGCCCACCCCGTGCGTTCTTCCCGACCTGCTCAAGCGTCCATGCATGTTCCGTTCCGGCGCCGGCGGAATCAATGTGGATCTGGATCCAGGCCTGGCGAAGGCCCTCACGAGCACGGTATGACAGCGCTGCGACACTGTTTGCGCTCAAGCCGAGCCTGCCAGCGACTTCCGCTGGGGCGAGTGCGTCCACCTCGGTGAACCAGAGCACCTCCTGCCAGCGGTCCGGTAGCGAGCGGAAGGCACGCAACGTGAGGTCAGCGTCAAGTGCCGCAAGGATCGGCGCATCCGTTGCCCGGGGGTCAGGCACTGCTTCCGCAGCATCCAGGTTGTCTTCACGCCGTTTCCTCGACCACGAGACAGCGATATTCCGAATCGTGACAAAGAGGTACGGCCGGAACGGGCCTGTCGGGCCCCCGCCGTTCATCACCGCGGAAAGGACCTTGAGGTATGCCTCCGAAACTAGATCATCGGCGTCGAACTGCTGCGTGATGGTACGTGCCAGGCGCAGACCAGCCTGGGAGTGTCGGCTCCACAGTTCCGCGAAAGCACTTCGATCGCCAGCGCGCGCTTCGTCGACGAGGATGTGGTCCGGTTTCAGAGGCGCACCAGTGGCTTCACCCATTGGGCCCAGGTCGCTCATCATCGTTCCTAAAAGTTCGGGCACCACACCCGAGAGGTGAGGATGGTTTGGGGATCAGAGTGCGTCAGGGGGCGGAGGAGCCGCGGGTGCCCGAGGCCGTCGTCGGCTCGGGTGCTGAAATCGATCAACCCACTCATCGTAGGTATGGAGTTCCCCCATCGGACAGTCGCACCACACGCGGATCGGCTCGTTCGTAGTCAAGCTGAAAAACAGTTCGACGTGGGAACTTCCGTTTGCCTCTGCTGATGACTTTGCACTCATAGTCGATGGACGCCGGCGGCGGGAGAGCATGACGTGAAGCGACGAAGCAATGTAGTTCACCGTTGAAGCAATCTGAGCAGAACAAGCCCAACCAGCAGGAGGGCGATGCTCGTGCCGATGGTGAGGAAGAGCAGCTGCGCCCCGGTCCCCTCCAGCCGCGCACCGCCCACAGCGGTGCCGCCTGCGCTGCGTGCGATTGGTTCTGCCATGGCCTCGGCCTTCATCTAGGAAG
>NZ_LR733660.1:0-8642 GCF_902506275.1 Exiguobacterium sp. 8A
GGTGAAGGACCTCGCGGACGGATCAGGCGTGATCAAGCCGGGAACGGACCAGAAGGCGATCGACGACGCGAAAGCGAAAGTGGACGCACTCCCAGAAGGTCCGCAGAAGGAAGAGCTCACGAACCAGATCAAGGACATGCAGAAACAGCTTGATGACCGTACTGCCGAGGAAGCAGCGAACGCTGCAACCGCATCAGTAGACGACTTGTTCACGGATGAGAACCACAACGCACTCGCGCCGACGACGGACCAAGGTGCGATCGATGATGCCCGTGCGAAAGTGGACGCGCTCCCAGAGGGAGACCTCAAGGACGAGTTGACGAATCTCGTGGACGTGGCGCAAGACTTGTTGGATGCATCGAACGCGGTGAAGGACCTCGCGGACGGATCAGGCGTGATCAAGCCGGGAACGGACCAGAAGGCGATCGACGACGCGAAAGCGAAAGTGGACGCACTCCCAGAAGGTCCGCAGAAGGAAGAGCTCACGAACCAGCTCGAGGACATGCAGAAACAGCTTGATGATGCCGAGGTTGCAAGTATTCAAGTTCTCACATTCGATGAAATGACGACTAAAGATTTGTATGCGCGTGGTACTGTTTCGAAGAACACAGTCCGAGTCTATATTTATCTAAATGACCAGTTGATTCGTTGGAGACCAGTTGAAACTGATGGTTCATTCTACGGTCATGTCTCTAATACATTAAAAGAAGGAGACAAAGTGACAGTAGTGCCAGTTGATGAAAAAGGACGTCGTGGAACTGCAAAAGATATTATTGTTAAAGCAGATGCCATGGTAGGCGCACCAACACTCGATACGTATGTTGAAGGTGAAAACTGGATTACAGGACAAACTACTACTGGAACATCGTATGTAAGAATCTATGTGAATGGTGAATTAGTGCGAAAACGTAACGTTGAAGCAGATGGTTCATTCTATGGAAGTTTGTATGCGAATGGGTCACCGATTGCAAAAGTTGGAGATGTCATTACGGTAATTCCTTACAGTGTAAACGATGTTGCAGGTAAAGAAGCAACAACAATTGTTCAGGCTAAACCTGTTGAAATCAAAACTTTTGTTGAAAGTGATAACACACTATATGGAGTCACTACGGATCGTGCAGATAAAGTTGATATTTATGTCAACGGTAAGTTCCTCCGCACACGTGCTGTTGAAGCAGATGGAACGTTCTACGGTAGCATGTTGATTAATGGAGTCGTAGCTGCAAAAGCTGGAGATACCATTACTGTAAAAGCACGAACTGATGCTGGGCGCGTTCTTGCAGAAGGTCAAACGATTGTAGTGGCCGCTGAGAAGTCGAATCCACCTAAAGTCAATGCTTACACTACTGGCGATAAAGAACTTACAGGTACAGTTGACACTAATGTTAAACGGATGCGAGTCTACCTTCCTGATGGCACTGCAGTGAACCGTGGTGTGATTGAAAACGGGGCTTTCCGAGTTTATGTATTAGACTTCGGCTTGGAAGCAGGTCAAACAATTAAAGTGGTAGGTATTTTGGAGTCGGGTCGTGAAACACCTGCGACACAAATTACAGTAAAGTAATGCATTTTTATGTTTAGGATGTGAACGGACAGACGGAAGATTCCGTCTGTCTCGTTTTTGAAAGGAGATAGATATGATACTGATCATATTTCTTTTATTAATAGCGTTAAGTTTAGTGTCAGCATCCATTATTTTTTTGAGTGCTGTATGGATGGAAAAAATGTGAAATGTCACTGATGTGTAAAGTTTCGTTTAAGAGTATGTTTTATTTGGGAAATGAAACATAATTATTTAGTCAATTGATTTTTTTAACCAGTAAAAGGAGAAGAAAATGCAAAGAAAAATAACACTTTTATCACTTTTATTATTGCTGACAGTCTCATTGATAGCCTGTGGCTCTAATGGGATTGATGACCAACCAAAGTCTAATGATATTGTAGAGATTCAGTTGACGGAAATGTTTGAATATACCGAGCGGGATCCAGCGGAAGTGGAGCCTCCTGAGCATGTAACAGGTTTTAAAGTAAAAGTAAAGAATTTAGCAGAATATGAAATTGGGATCGGAATGTTCGATTTTGAAGTATTTAATAAAGAAGGCAAAAAGGTTGAAGCTTACGGATATGCAGATAGTTTAGGGCAGACGATTGATAAAGAAGAGAGTGTTGAAGGAACAATTTATTTTATTATCAACAAAGAAGACGTTTCCAAAGTTGTTTATACTGATCCTGAATTAAAGGAAACTATGCAATGGGACTTTTAATGAGTGAGGAAGATATACGATGAAATGGTGGAGTGAGTTTAAACAGCGAAAGAAGTTTTTACGCGATTATGCCGTCTTATATCAATCTAATGAATGTCGGATTACGTTAAAGAAAATTAGTAGTTATCGTTCAAGGGATTCATTTGAACGAACTCCACCTGAACATGTAACTAAAATTGAAATTGAAATTAAGAATCATTCCAAGTCTACTTTATTTGTAGAGTATAATGATTTTTCTATATTTAATAAGACAGGTGGGTCCGTAACTTTCTATCCCTATGTTTCAGATTCTTTAGGGACTATGATTGAACCTGGGACTAGTATTACAGGCAACATTTATGTGGTAGAGGACATTCAAGCAATATCTTCAATTTATTATAAGAGTTGAGAGAACAGGAGATGAATATATGGAATGGAGTAATTTCGATGCGCTCAAACTAATTGAGCATACTGAACATAATCTATCTTCTGAAGAAGCCTTAAATTTTGTGAAACGTCATTGGGAAATGGAAAATGAACACGAAACGTTTATCCGCCGAACGTTTCATATTGAAGATATAGAGCTTATTTATCTTAACGAGAAAATTAAAGTGTTTGAGACAAGATATAAGAATGGGGAATGGGTTTTCTTAAGAGTAGATGGGGGATGGCTTTAAAAGCGGGGATGATCATTACATTGGTTGATTAAATATAGTGGTAGGAAGTATTTTTAACTTTTTAGTTTTTTTGAAAAAGGGTGTCCTAGGGACGTCTTTTTTTTGAAGTTCAAGGCTCGTAAGCAGGGAGTTTAATTCATGCGAAAAACCGTGATCGTCTTTACAATCGTTTGCCTTGTGGTTGTTTTATCTCTAGCAAAAAATTTATTTCCACAAGAAAAACAAAAAAGTAACAATTCATATGAGATTTTGGAGAGAATAATGACAGAAGAGAGGCTACCTTCTAAAAATCCTAAGTATCTATCCAAAACAAATCAAGTTAATCAACTCATTATACCTTCGATAAATTTAAGGAGTTCCATCTCTTCTAATAATAATGATTTAAGATTGATAGATTATATGTTGATTAGCGTAAAAGATTCAACTCAAAGCGGTAATATTATATTTGGACGGAATAGCTTTGTGAAGAACCGTCTATTTAATAAACTCTCAAATGTTCAAGTTGGACAGACTATATTTATCGAAAATATTAAAAAGAACGAGAGAGTTTCTTATATTATTGAGAAGGTTTTCATAGTACCGTTTGAAAAATTTGATGAAGGTGAGCTGCTTGATCTAAACAAGTTAACGCTTGTAACTACTACGGGTCATGAAAAACAATTGCTTATAGTGCAAGCAAATTTATTCAGCGCGCCCTCTAGTTATACTTATTAACAACCTAACAGATTTTTACTAAGTGTTTGTACGTTATTTTTAAAATAGTGAACGAAATGAGAGGCTAATTAAATTTTGAACGCTAAGTGTTTAATTTTTGAAAACGCATTTCAAGGAAACGTAATAAAATAATTTTTAAGCTTAAAAGTAAAACTTTTAGATAACGGAGGAATTTATGTGTTTGTTAACAAGATTGAGAAGAAAGTAATTATTAAAGGTAGTGCTAAATCAATCCCGTTGGTGATAGTCTTTGTACTTTTATTTCCAGCAATACCAACGTTTGCTAATCCCTTAGAGAGAAATACCAACTCGGAATTACCGATGACTATCCTTGATCCATATTACCAAGGGCAGAATCATCTAAGTGGTGAGGTTACTAATGAGGTGAAGAAAGTTAGGCTGTATAAGAAGGGAGAGTATGTACGTTCAGGGACTATCCAAGATGGTAAATTTAAAGTTTATACTCGGGATGTGCATCCACAGCCGAAAGAAGAATGGAGTTTAATCTCAGTAGATTCAAACAATGAAGTGTTAGAGGAAATTCAATTTGAACCTTTGCGTTCAAAAGCTTTTATAAATGCATATGATAAATTCACTTATAAGGATTCGAGTATTTCTGGTACTTCTGAAGGAGCAAAAGTAATTCGGATATATGTGAACAACATTGAGAAGCGAGCTGTAAAAGTAAAAGAAGATGGATCTTTTTTAATCTATGTAGAAGACCTGAATTTAAACAAGAAAGATAGAATAGAAATGGTGGCGTTGGATTCCTTTAATCATGAAGGAATACCATTAGAAGTACAAGAAGTTGAACAAAAAACTAAAGGAAATGTAATAGAGGAAGAACATCTGTCTAAAGAAGAGGGAGATGAAAAACAAATCTTTAATCATATTTATCTAAACTATCTCCTTTGGGGACTAGTTTTATTATTTAGTATCTGGATGTTCTCGAAAATATTTAAACCAAAGAAAAAATAATTTAATAAATAGAACTATAAAATTTATAGTTCTATTTATTAAAAGGTGAAAACATGAATATAAATTACACAATAAATTTATTTAGAGTTATTGCAATGATGATGCCTCTTACTATTCACTTTATATCAATCTATTTTGAAAATGGATTTCAGACCTTCTGGAATTACTTTTTTTTCAGATTGATTTTGGAGATTGGTGTTCCTTTTTTTTATGTGTTAATCGGATTCTTTTATATTCCGAAGAAACACCAATTTAATTCTACAGTTACTTTTAGAAAGGCAATACAAAATATTTGGCGATATTTAATGTATTATTTATTAGCCTCTGTATTCTACATATTCATTTCATATGTAATCATGAAGTTGAATATAAACTTTTTAGAATATGACACCTCCGAACAATTTTACGCCTCTCTTACATTCAATAATTTGATTAATGGAACTATTGGAGGAGTTCATCTCTGGTTTTTATCTGGAGCAATTTTGTCGTTAGTTTGCTTATCTCCTCTACTCTATGCAGGGGTAAGACCTGGAATTCTGTTTTTAACTGTAGTCATACTATATTATCTATCATCAGAAGTTGGATATTCAAAAATTTTAATGCTAGATCGTTTAGTAGCGGATGAAGGAATGTTATTCGCAATGATGTTTATCCTATTAGGAGTCGTTGTAAGAGAAACCGAGTTCACTAAAAGAAATAGTTATCTTTATTTAGGAGTGTTTTCACTCATTTTCTACCCTTTTTTGACATACTACACTGAATTTCCAGATTTCATAGTGTTGATTTTCACGGTCATGATGTTTATTTTATATGCAAAAACAACTTCGCATATAGGTAATAATAAAATCATTTTGAATTTAAATCGCTATAGTCTATATGTCTATATTTTTCATTTATCATTTTTAAAACTTTCAAATAAACTGTTACAAATTAATTTAGGTAATACTTATTGGCAGAACTGGTGGTATCCTTTAATTATTTTAACGGGTCTAATTGGGCCTATTGTACTATATCACACAGTAAATTTACTAAAAACAAAAATTCACACCATGGTAACATGATAATACGAAATAGATGGTAGCTCGAACAGTTAGTGTTTGAAGTAAATAATTTTGACTTGAATGTAACGGCTCTTTTTCTGGACTAAATAGGAGAGAGAAAGAACCAGTTATGAACTGGATCAAAAAATTAGATAATAAATAATTCGTCAGACGATTTGGAAAATCTGGGTTCGGTATTCCACCGGGCTCAGTTTTCATGTTGTCATAGAGATTTTGTTGCCGTACACCATTGAAGAAGGCGAACGTATTCATACGGTACTTCATCAGAGTCTTCAGCGTCATGTCGGTCGTGAACTTGATCTATCGCGTTTTTGAATACCCGAGGATGATGGAATACTATACGCATTTCAATCCATCTGTCCCTGTCGTTTAGGCGACGTTTCAAACCTGACGGTAGTCTGCTTTTTAGGCTGAAGTCTGTAAGGTTTCACATACTCTCTCAGAATCCCTTTATAGCCTAGCTTTTGAATAAAACCGCAATTGGTTGTACCTTCTTTGATACGTTCGGTTATGTAGTCTTTGTAGGGTTCGAATTTTCCTTTTCTCTTTTTCCGCTTCACTTTCGTAGGTGCATTTTCCATATTCAAATACTTTTGGATTGTCTTAGGGGCATATCCCATCTCGTCAGAGATAGTTTTAATTGTCCATCCTTTGCTTCTTAACTCACGAATCATAAAAAAATCCCTCATTTCGGATCATGTCTCACACTCTATTTTCAGGTTGTCAGAATCATTATCCGTTACTTTGAGAGATTTTTTTTAATACGTTGATTACAACCCACTTATAGTTTAGGCTTGTGGTCTGGAAATCTCGTCCGAGGAGGTACGGTGCGATCGTCCTGACATTTTCATTATAGGACCGATATTTATTCATACGGCCGAGGCACTTGAGACCAAGCTTGTCCATGAGAATTCTAAAACTATGGCGCTCGAGGAGCGCGTGGATACGGCGATAGCAACAACGTCCTTCCTCTTCTTGAACCAAGGCTTTCAATTTTTTTAACGCTGCGTTCTCCATCTCGAGGAACTCGCCTTCTTCCATGAGTTTCTCGACCTCGGCGCATGTCCTGTTGGTTTGGTGACCAAACCTTTGGGTCCCTCCAGTTCATAGGCAGATAATTCATTCATTTTTCAATTAAGCTGAAAAATTATAATTAAGTATTTACTATAATCACCATACCTAAATTGATTCTTTCGCATTTTTAATGAAATGCTTCATCCGGTGGTTATGTCGACACTGTTTTATAATCAAATTCTTCCGCTAAAACGTTAAGTGGCCTCTTTCCTAAAATATTGGTGATTAAAATATATAGTCTATTTGTACAGTCTCCAATTTACGATACCGTGTATAACCTGCTCACAGTTTCTGTGAATGGAATTATTTATCTGAACAATAAATGATTACTCATGAAATCGATTCCTGCGTTTCTGGTTTAAAAGCTTCACTAGGTATGATAGATATTGAAGTGTGGCTTCTTTTAAATTCTGTTAATAAATCGCTATGAATAGAAGCATGAGATGTATTTCCATAACTAAAAATCGCTTCGTTAATTGCGTTCACTTGTTCAACACGTCGAGATAGAAGGAAAAAGTCGCAGAGCCAAAACAAACCAAAACCGCCTAATGAAAATAAACTAAATAGGCCTAATTTTATATCGCCGACGTAGAACCTACCTGCTCCAAAGATCCCGAAAAAAGTATGTAATAAATAGGCATCAGTTTTTAGTTTCAACTTAATTCCTCCTGTATTCTACTATTGACTTCATTTATCGAAATAGGTGAGGATAATACATATTGATTAACATCATATTTTCACAAAAAATCGAGCCTTCAATAGGACGAGTATTTACTATATTTTAAAGGAAAGGTTTAAAATTAGACTTTCAAAAATGAACTGATTAGCATTCAATTTATGAGAATTTTTATTCACCCGGAATTAACAGTGTAATCAAATAGACTATTTATATTCAACAAGGCAGGTGTAACTAATTTAATAAGCAGGGTCAGGATGTAAACCAAAATGAGAGAGTGCTAAATTAGTTTCGACTTAAATTTATCGCAATACAATATGAAACGATTTCTGGCATATATACTAAAAAACTGTTGACGTTGAAAAAAGGGAGCAAGTGTATATTCTGAACAGACCTTTGAATGATAGACGTTTGATAAAAAGTACTATTCAGTTTTTTTTACGTGCAATGTAATGGAATTATTTAGAAAGGAGGACTAGCCATAAAATCAGACGAGTATGATTCACCTTCCACTATTCTTGAAGGTGTTGTTAAGTCTACGCTAGTTCTAGATAAGAAGCTTAAGAAGTTTCCGTTTCTTATATCTTCGACCAAACTTAAGGGTCTTGATTTCCTCGAAAAGCAAAATTTAAAACGAGCTTGATTTAAAAACTTTTCTATTTTGACAAACAGTAAGGTGATTTCTGAGAAGAAACTTTGCTTCTCTTACTATCAAAAAGGTAAGAGAAAGCTGAACGTTCGTGGCTAGAAGTTCTCCTATAAAGTAAATAAGTGATGGTGGGTTTCCCAATATGCAACATCTATTAAATATTTAGATAGAAATGTAGACTTTCAAAAATACAACTAAAAGTATTCTCTTTTTGAAAATATATGTCTTTTGACTTTTGATACTCTTGGAATGGTGTCTGAATGCATTGGCGTTCGGACACTTTATATGTGATTATCTTGAAAAAATTTTTATTATATTTTTAGTGATGGGAAAATTGATTTTAAAACAACCAACTTTATAAAAAATGGAAATCTGTCTTGGAACTGAATAGTATATGTAAATGGTTAAAGATAGATATTTGATAAAGATGAGGTCTTTAATCTTGAACTGAGCCCCGTAAAATGGACAGTTTAATAAAAAGTCCACGTTTTCTATGCTGCGATCAGATGGTCCCGATATTGTTCCGGGGTCATTTTTTTTAGATTTCATTGACCGCGTTCGCAGTTGTAA
>NZ_LR733704.1:0-2938 GCF_902506275.1 Exiguobacterium sp. 8A
GGAGGCGCCGAGGAGCATCCCGATGAACAGGACGATGACCGCCACGGCGCCGACAACGAACTTGACCATGTCAGTCGTCCTCGCCGGGGAGGATCGCGCGGAGCACCTTCCAGGAGCCGTTCACCTGGTTGAGCTGCACCGTGTACGTGCCGGCGTCGGTGGGGACGTCGACGATCGCGGCGCCGTTGGTGCCACCGTCCTCGAGCTGCACCGTGCCGGAGAGGGTGGTCCCGGGGACCACCTGCTGGCTGGTGCCCTCGTACGCGGCCTGAGCCTGCGTGGTGAGGTACGGCATCCATCCCTTGGCCCACGCGTCGCCGGTGATGCTCTTGTCGACGTACGCGGACACGAACCCGGACGCCGTCCCGGTCGCGGCGCCCTCCTGCGTCGACGTGATCGGGTCCTCCGCGTTCACCGGTGCCGTCGGCTGCGCGGACGGGGTCACCTGGCCGGGGCCGGTGACCTTCGGCTGCCCGTCGTCGCTCGTGGCCGCACTGGTCGGTGCCGCTGCGGGGACCGACACGGACGGCTGCGCCGGCGCGCTGGCGCACCCGGTGAGGGCTGAGGCGATCACCACGGCCGTGGCGATCGCGAGGCTGGTGCGGTTCACAGTGCTGCTCCCGTCAAGCCGGCGCTGGTGTCGGTGATCTGTCGCTCGAGCTCGGAGCGGAAGTGCGCGATCCGAACCTCCGCGGCGAGGCCGACCTTCTTGAAGTGCTGCCCCTTCGGCAGGGTCATCAGCTGCTCGGCCGCGCCGGGCTTCAAGCCGGCGATCTGCGCGGCCGCGACCGCGTCGTCGGCCTTCGACTGCCGGAACAGGTGCATCGTTCCGGCCTCCTTGATGAACGCCACCGCGGGGTCGTCGGAGGGGATGTCGGAGATGTGGTGGATGTTCACCACGTTCGACAGGCCGAGCGCGCGGGAGAGCTTCGCGTTGGACTGGATGACCTTCCCCATCGGGCCGCCGACGAGGAACCAGCCCTCGTCGACGCAGAACGTCGTCTTCCACCCCGGCTCGGAGCGGCGGATCGTGCCGAGGGTCCACGCGTTGGCGAGCATCATCGCCAGCGGGACGGCGGGGCCGTCCTCGGGCAGCTGCGAGATGTCGAACACGGTCAGCTTCTCGCCGAGCTTGACGTTCTCCGACGTGTCGCCGTCGAACAGGCCCGGCATCTCCTCCGGGAGACGTTCGAGGATGAACCGCAGCGTGAGGCCGGCTTCGTGCATCCGCTCGAGCGCCGTGGGGCTCATCTGCTTCCGCAGCTCGTCGCTGATGACGCCGCAGTGGTCGAGGACGTCGTAGATGTTCACCACCCGCTGGCGGGCCCGCGCCTGGGCGGCTCCGTCCCGGAGCGCCACACGGAGCGCCTTCCGCTCCCACGTGTCCAGCGGGGTGCTGTCGTTCAGGAGCGCGGCGGCCTGCTGCAGGACCATGAGGGCGCCGGTGTCGCCGGCGATGAATCGGGTCTGCGACAGTGCCGGGTCGAGCATGTTGATCCGGGACCCGTCCGGGTCGCCGAGGGCGAGACGGATCGGGTCGACCCCGGCGGTGTGGGCGACGTTGGTGTACTCGCCCCACGGCTCCGTTGGGGACTGCTGCTTCTTGTCGACGACGACCACCCGGCGCCGCAGCAGCGTCAGGGCGCGGAGGACGTAGTCGCACTTCATCAGCGTCGACTTGCCCACGCCGACGTCGCCGGCTTCGACGACGTTCGGGGAGTCGACCAGACCGAGCGCGTACGCCTGGAACTGGTCGTTCACGCTGGGCGTCTTCGACAGCGTCTCGACCCCGGACAGCAGACCCTCGAACTGCATCGGGGATTCCAGGATCCCCTGGTTCAGCACCTCGACCTGCCGCGACGTCGACGGGGCGCCCTTGACGGGGCCGCCGTAGTAGCTGGTGCGCTTCAAGATCCGGTTGCGCGGTTCGACGTACCCGCGGGGCTCGAGGCGAGGGAACTCCCAACTGCCGACCGGGAGTGTTGCTTCGTCGGGCGTGAGCGTTGCAAAGTCACTCATCAGATGGCCCCCGTAACGAGCAGGTTTCGGGTCTTGTCGCCGAGGACGAACCTGTTCGGCGTCGCGCCTAGCGACTCGAAGAACGCGGCGTACTCACTCCGGCCGCCTGCTGACGGCTCCAGCGTCACCGCCATCGTCCGAGGCATTGGGTGCACGAGCTTGCGGAGAAGTGCCGACTTCCCCGCCCGCCGTGCCATCACCGGCGGTTCCGTCGACCGGGCAACTGCCCGTGCGACTGGAGAGCCATCGATACCGGTGCACTTCATGAACGTGGCGCTCCCAGAAGCCGGCATGAAGATGTCGCGGCCGTCGTCGTCGCGGTGGGTGGTGTTGGTCATAGCGCTTCCTTCGCTTCCTTGCCTTGCGCGAACTGCTCGACCTTCGAGCCGATGGATACGTTCGCCGGCGCGATGCCACGGCCGACGGGCCAGGTGAACGCGTTGGCGGTTGCGGAGTCGACCTCCAGCCACTCGAGGGTGCGGATCCCGGCCCGGCTCGCGGCGTCCTCGATGAGCTCGGAGACGTCAGCCAGGCCCCGTTCGGTGCCGTCGGTGACGGTGATGTAGCCGACCCAGTTCGCGCCGACGTGGCCGGTTCCCGGGATGAGGTCTTGGTGGCGGCGCCGGGCTGCGTCAGCTTCGACGTTCAGGGCGACGTCTTCCATCTGCCCGTCCTTGGCGCGCTTGATCTGGTCGGCCATGTCGGAGACTCGGTCCTGCTCGGAGAGGTGTCGGGCTTCATCCTGGGGAGATCCTTCGATGTGCCAGGCGATCGTCCGGACCACCTGGGACTGCATCCCGCCGAGCAGCGGCGCCATCCACAGTGCGTTCCGCTCGACCACTTCGAGGTTCTTCGCCGTGATGCGCGCGGTTCGCGACAGCGACACGGACACCTGGCCGCCCTTGGGCGCGCCGACGTA
>NZ_LR733699.1:0-1091 GCF_902506275.1 Exiguobacterium sp. 8A
CCCCAGTACGGCACGTAGGACTGCCACCCTGCGCGGAACGACTCGATCCCGCAGCCGATGCCGGCGATCATGGGCGCCGCGGCGAGGACGAGGAACACCAGGCGGGTGCGGGTCAACCCGAACCGCGGTGCGTCGGAGGGAGCCGTGTCAACGGGCTTGTCGGTCATCGTCATGTCCTTCAGCTGCAGGTTGCCAGGGTGCGTGCGAGCGCGTGCTCGTCGGCGGTGGCGATCGACAGGTGCCACTTCGTGGCCACGGTCACGAACGACACCGCGTAGCTGCAGGCGTCGGCCGTGTTCGCCGGCATCCACTCCGCGGGCCCGGAGTCGGACTTCTCTTCGTTCGCGGGCCCGTCGACGGCGACCAGGTTCGTCGCTTGGTCGTTGGCGAACAGCTCCCGCTGTTCGGCCGTCCACGATGCGGCGCCGTGCCGCCACGCGTAGGACAACGGGACGCGGTGGTCGATCTGCACGGCCACGCTCGACGTCGGCCCGCGGTTGAAGGCGATCGTGCGGCCCGTTTACGGGTCGTGGAGCGTCCCGGAGAGCACCACGCACCCGTTGGTGCCCGGCTTCGTGACGACGGCCGTCAGGTCGCGCCGGAGGACGTCGTTGCGGGTGTCGCAGCCGTTGCGGTCGACGTCGGCCCACGCCGGCCCGAACGCGTCGCGGTCGTAGCGCGCCGGCACGTACGCGTCGGAGATCTCCAGCGTGCGGAGATCTCGCAGCGCCTCGGCCGCGGACACCGTGCTCGAGGGGGAAGGCTGTCCCGTCGACGTCGACCAGATCTCGCCGGTCGCGGTCGTGGGGTGCACGTAGGGTGCGGCGATCGTGCCGACAGCCGCGGCCGCGAACAGGGCGGCCGCTGTGACGAGCTGCTGTTTCGTGCGGCGTCTCACTGGGGGTCCCCTTCCCGGGCATCGTGGTGGTCCTGCGGTGCGGTGACGTCGTGGAGGATCTGCCGCACCCGCGATGGGGAGAGGCCGGCTTCCTGCGCGACTCGGTGGTGGCCGACCGTCAGGGCGGCCTCGGCGATCGCGAGGTCGCGTGCTTCTCGGGCGGCCTTGTACGCGGCGACGGTCCGGTGGACTT
>NZ_LR733700.1:0-2270 GCF_902506275.1 Exiguobacterium sp. 8A
GTCGTGGGGGTGAGGGCAAGGAGCGCCAAATCCGCCGTGTCCTCCGCGCCAGCGCTATCGGCCCGGATCTCCGCTTCCAGGTCGGGCGAGTCCGCAAGGTCTAGCGCGATGGTAACGACCTCTCCCGATAGGTCTCGATAGGCCCGCCGACGCGGACTCCCTGCCGGTATGGACGACAACGCCCCGGCTATTCTCTCAGGCCAGGGCGTTGTCTACTTGCCGAAGATCAGGGGTGTTGCTGCCGCGACTAGCCCAGGGAATGTGAAAACTGCGGTGTAGACCGAGCACACGATCGCTGCATCCGTGAACGGCTTTTCGGCGGTGCCGGCGTTCTTGCGGTCCTGCGCGATTGCGCTGAGCATTTCTTTCGCCACTGCGCAGGCGGCCCCGAGGCAAACCGAGAGGAACGCGATCCAGGGCGACCCGGGCACCTTGAAGATGACCGGAAGGGCCAGGGCTACGCCTACCGCGACGACGAGGAAGATGATGGTCGCCGGGTGACGGAAGAACCCCTCGACTCCGCGGCCGAAGCGAGCAGCAAGAGGGGGAGGGGCGACGGGTGAAGTCATGGACGGACCCTATCGGAATGTGACAGCGCCTCATACCAGCGCCATGACCCACTTTGGTGAGCGCCCGTGGTCCATCGCCGCTCGGAAACGATCTTTAGGCGGGGATCACCCCTGAACCAGCCCAGCGGCGTCCAGTTCGGTGCGAAGCGAGTCTTTCCAGTTCGAGCCTGGGTACTCGACGTAGCTCAGTCCGGCCAAGTCGGAGGGTCGCTCCACGTCAGCGTCGACGACCACTATGTTTTCGCGACCGATGTTGCCGATGAAGTAGCCCAGTTCGAGGACGACGTTTTGGCGTGCGCGCGCCTTCGGCTCGGTACCTGCCTGGTGGTCCCCGATGGTCTGGCCCACGTCGTCCGGCGTGAGCAGGACGATCACGAAGGACGCGGCCACGCCGTACGCCTCGAACTTCTCGATGATCGTCTGCCCGCGGCCGGCTTCTTCCGCAAGCGAAATAGGCATTAGGCCCGTGACCCTGTGGGCGAAGAGCTTGATCGAGTTCAACGCCGCCTCGTCGTGACCGTGAACGATGAAAATCGACTTCGGTGCATCGGCGGCGGCGGCGACTTCGGAGGCAGGCGTAGCGGCTGGCGTGAGAGCAGGGGTAGCGGTCGATCCCAACGGTGGGGCGACCGGATCCAGGTCGTCGAGGAGATCATCCGCCCAGTCGACCGGAAGTCGGTTTGCCCTCGGCGAATCCGTCAACCAAGCGTCCGGGTCTTCCTCCACTTCGTTCGCGGGCGTGCTCCGCCAGACAGCGGGGATCTCGGAGGCAACGCGCGATTGCAGGTAATCATTGAAGAGCTTCCTGGTCCGGTTCGGTGCGTGTTCCTGCACCCACATGACCAAGTTCGGCATCGAATCGGCGAAGAGCTCCATCCGGCCTGCCTCGCCGGAGTTCTGTTCGACCGCTTCGGAAGCGAGGATCTGGCCGACAACCTCGGATGCGGCGTCCGGGTAGTCCGGGTCACCAAAACCCAGCGAGCGATACAACCGCGGGTGTCGATCGATGATGTCGCTCGTACCGGTCTCCCGTCCGAGCACGCGCCAATCCGAGTCGTTCCAATTTCCGGCCGCGTAGGCAGCAACAGCGATTTGCAGGGGATCCACACGAGCCATCCTCGAATCATACGAGGTAATCGCGAACGACCGTTTCTGGGATGTCTCTCGTCCGACATCCCCGTGACCGGCGAGGGCTTGCTGTTCGTGTTGCAGAGGGCAGTACCGCAATCAGCGTCGTGTGACGGGAGGTGAGACAAGTGTCGCTACATCGCACGTGAGTAGACGGGGTGCAGCCCGGCGCCGGAGGGATCTCCGGCGAGCATGGTGCTGCGTGCGTGCGACGTCCCTAGTCGCTTCCACCCCCGCCAAAACGTTCCGAGAATGACTATTATCGGAACTGACGCGGTCAGTGGCACAGGCCCGTTCTGAACACGCAATTGGCAGCGAGGCGACGCCGAGCCGTCCCGCCGAAGGGAGAGCTGTGCACACGAAGTCCGAGGCGCACCGGTGAACGGCGAGCCCGGGGAGGATGTCGTCCTAGCCAGCGACGCGCGCGACGATCTCGTCCCAGAGCTCATCGCTGACGACCGGCTGACACGCCGGCCGCTGCGGGCAGTGTCGGGCAAGGCGATGACTGCCGAGCATCGCGCGGCCGCCGAGCGCAGTCGCACCGCGGCAGCCGCTCGTCGTGCTGCAGCACTG